>NZ_JANQDC010000003.1:0-111530 GCF_024723695.1 Campylobacter sp. S4:11
ATGTTAAAGATATTGTTATCAAATTTAAGTATATGAAGTCAATTATATCTAAATCAGACTATACAACAGATAAAGTCAATCTTTATGAATATAATTTAAAAATACAATCTAATCGAACTTGGTTTTATAATAAAACCAATGAACAATCTGAAATAAAAATTACAGGAGGACGTTTAAATTCTGAAGTCACTTGGGTTATACAAGGAGATGGGGTAATAATAAATAAAGATAGCAAATTCGATTCTCACGGTGAAGCCAAAGTAACTATTGCTTCTAAAGCTCCATTTGAAAATGAAATAACAATAAATGCTTTGACATTAGGAAAAAAAATGGAACAAAAAATTTCCTATAAATGGGAAATATTTTTCTTGCCAGAAATTACGTTTCCTTATGGTTTATCATATCAATATGAAGTTGATTATGTAAAACATTTTCCAGTGACAATAACTCATTTAAAGCCAGGATTTATTAAAGTTATACTACCAAATGGAGTTAAAAGTGAAAAAGATCTTAGCAGATTATACACCAATGGAGAAACAATCATAAATCTATACGTTGATGACCCACATCTTAGATATTTTCAAATAGAACTTGAATGCGAATATAGAGAAAGTACAAGTGAATTAAAAAAATTTAAATCTGATTTCGTTAAAGTGCTGTTCCCAAAAGTTGATTTAGAAAAAAAACAGTGGAGAGTAGGATACAATCCTATGCATATTTTTACACAATTTACTTTAGAATTTAAAGATAAAGACATAAAAGATCCTCCAGATTGCAAGATAACTTCGTATAAATTAAAAAATTATATATCTAGGGTATCAAGTGGAGGTATAGGATTTAGAACAATTACTTTTGCTAATGATGACTCTATGGGACACCAAGATGAAGGTACAATTAACTTTTCTTGTTTTGATGGGGAACAAAATTTTGAATATACTGTGCAAGGGATATAAAATTTGCCATTTTATAATTTTATGCAATTTCTATCTCTGTTAGCTCAGCTTTCAGAGGTAGAAATTAAAACTCTTATGGAATATAAAGATTTATTGTTAAAAGTATTGTCATCTTTAAACGAATCAAAAACATTTGATGTAAAAGAATGTACACGACTTATTAATACTCTCGAAGAAACTTTTTTAGATAAACTCCAAATAGAAGAAAGCAAAAAGAAAGAAATTTGCAAAAATATCATAAAAATACTAAAAAACCATTGGAAAATGTTTTTTTGAAAGCCAGATGGTGTCAAGGGGGAGACTTGAACTCCCGACCTCCGGCTTATGAGACCAGCGCTCTAGCCAGCTGAGCTACCCTGACATAAAAAGAAGTTAAAATTATACTTTATTTTGCTTAACATTTTATAAAATACTTATTTTGTAAATTTTATATATTTTTTAACTTTTTTGTGCTACAAATACAAAACTATATCAAAAAAGGATTTTAATGCAAATTAACTCAGGTTATAGCAATGCCTTTTATACACAAAATCCTTATCAAAACGAAGATAAAAAACAAACCAAAGAAAACATTTCAGAAAAAGAAAATCCACAACAGACAAAAGAAAATAATAACGATCAAGAAAAAGATGAAAAAACTCAAAAAGTCAATGGTAAAGACTTAAGTAATGAAGAAGTAAAACAAGTACGAGAACTTGAAAAAATCGACAGAGAAGTAAGAGCTCATGAAGCAGCCCATCAAGCAGCAGGTGGAGCCTTAGCAGGTGCTGCAAGTTTTGGCTATACAAGAGGCCCTGATAATAAAATGTATGCAGTTGAAGGAGAAGTGCCTATAAGAATGCAAAAAGGCAATACTCCTGAAGAAACTATAGCAAATGCTATGCAAGTAATTGCCGCGGCTATGGCACCAGCTGATCCTAGTCCGCAAGATTATAAAGTAGCAGCTAATGCTATGCAAATGCAAAATGATGCGCGCACCGAACAAGCTAAAATAAAAGCAGAAGAGCTAAAAGCACAAAATGAAAAAAGTGAAAATGAGAATGAGGAAAAAACAAATTCAAATTCCAAAGCTATAAAATCATACACACAAAATGCATCACAAGATTATATAGGAAGTCAGTATAACAAAAGCGCATAGTGGCAGAGAGGAAGGGATTCGAACCCTCGGTGAGTTGCCCCACACACGCGTTCCAGGCGTGCTCCTTCGACCGCTCGGACACCTCTCTAAAAACGAAAATTATAACTTATTTTTTTAAATTTACACTAAAAAGGGAATTTATGAAGCTTTTTTACTCTTGTTTTTATCTTTTTATTTTACTTTTTTTAAGTGCTTGTTCAAATCATGCTAATATTAATTTATCTTATGAAAAAGCCTTTATAAACAAACAATGCGATGAAAACATCCTAGTTTTAAAAAATGCAGATAAAGACACCATATATACTGGGTTAAATTTAGCTTCCTTAGCAAGAGTTTGTAAAGATTATGAAAAAAGTAATGCATTTTTTGATAAAGCAGAAGAAGCTTATAAATATGATGTAGATTTACAAAATGGGCTTCAAAAAGCCACTAGAAATTTTAGTGAAATTTTACTTAATGACACCATCAATGACTATCAAGGTTATTTTTATGAAAGGATTATGCTAAATACCTACAAAGGCTTAAATTATATGAGCTTAGGAGATTTTAAAAATGCAAGAGTAGAGTTTAACCGAGCTTTATACAGACAAGATAGAATGAAAGAATATTTTTATGATTACATACAAAAAGCTCAAGAAGAATACCAAAAAGAACTTCAAAAAGATAAAAAAAACTATGCGAGTTTTCAGCAAAATTTAAACCCCATCTATAAACAATACGACAATCTTCTTAGCACATTTAACGCAAATAAAAATTATACTAATATCTATGCTAGCTATCTTAGTGCTTTATTTTTCTTTTTTGATAAAGATTACATTAAAGCTTATGATCTTTTAAAAGAAGTAGCTTTAAGCGATGTAAAAAACAAACAACTTCAAAAACAATTTCAAGTATTTGAAAAATTCACTCATTTAAAAACAACCTTCCCTCAACAAAAATATATTTTTATCATTTATGAAGATGGTTTTAGTGCTACAAAAGAAGAATTTAATCTTACTTTACCATTTATTTTTAATGATAATCTTGCAAATATTAGCGTAGCTTTTGCTTATTTAAAATCAAGAAATGCTTCTTATAAATTCTTGCAAAGCCAAGATGAAAAAACACAAAATTTAATTTATTTTGATGATATTATAGCAAGTGAATTTAAAACTCTTTTACCTTCTATGGTAATGAAAACCTTAGCCTCAAGTGCTCTTAAAACTTCAATTAATTTAGCCATAGCTAATAATGATTCTAGTGGTTTTTTATCATTTATTAGCACTGTTAGCACTGCTTTAATCAATAAAGCAGATCTTAGAATGTGGCAAGCTTTACCAAAAAGTGCTAGTATTTTAATGCTAAAAAATGAAGGCATAGTTAAAATTTATGATGATAAAGAAAAAATAATATTTGAAGATAAATTAGAAAAAGATAAAAATTATATTGTGCTTATAAGATCTTTTGTACCAAATTCAAATATTATTTATAAAATTAAAGAACAATAAGGAGATAAAATGAAAAAAAGTTTATTTTTTATGATTTTTACGCTTTTAGTTTTCAGCGCTTGCTCTTCACAGCCAAAATATACCGATGGTAAAGCTTCTCAAAAAGTTCAAGGCGATGCACTTACTTTGGGACTTGATAGAGAAGATTTTGAAAAAACTGCTGAAGATATGATACAAAGTTTACTTAGCGATCCTGCTTTTGCAAATTTAAACAGCTCTAATAGAAAAGTTATTGCTATAGGAAAAATTATCAATGACACCCCACAAAGAATAGATACAGATAAACTCACTTCAAAAATTACCATAGCATTAAGAAAATCTGGCAAATTTATATTAACAACCGCTGTAGCTGCAGGTGGAGCAAAAGATAGTTTATCTCATGATGTAAGAGATTTAAGAGACAATGAAGAATTTAATCAAAACTCCATAGCTAAAAAAGGCACACTTTTAGCCCCAAATTTCTCACTTTCTGGTAAAATCAGACAAGATACTGTGAAACTTTATAATGGCAAAATTCAAACCGAGTATTTTTTCCATTTAATTCTTACGGATTTAACTAGTGGTTTAGCATTTTGGGAAGATGAAAAAACTATTAATAAAACAGGTAAAAGCAAGAGTGTAACATGGTAAAAAAAATACTAATACTTTTTTTAACCCTTATTTGTTTTTCTCAAGCACAAAATATCTTAAATAAAGAAAGCACGGGAGAGGGTTATGGAGCCACTAGAAGCGAAGCAGTAAAAAATGCCATTAATGAAGCTTTAGGAAAAATGAACGGATTAAAACAGGTAAAATTAAAAAAATTTGAATTCAATTTCAATGGCAATTTTGACATAGGCTATGATGAGGAAATTGAGCTAATAAGTAATGGTATTTTTAACAGTTATGATATAAAAACATTAACACAAATTAGTGCTAACGAATTTTATGCAAAAGTTATGATTTACAAAAAGCTTTACACTGAAAAAAATCTTGAAGATAAAAGCTCCTTGTTAATTATCAATACTGTAAAAAACGAATTATCAGTAGAATTTGAACAAGAATTTTTAGGAATTTTACTACAAAGCAAAAAATTTAAAATTATAGATAGAGCACATTTGGATATCTATAAAAAAGAAAAAGATATTTTACTTAATAATGGCAACGATGATGAATTAATTAAATTATACAATATCCTAGGTGCAGATTTTTTGTTAAGATTAACTCCAAAAATAGATCAAATTCAAAGCGAATCTGATACAAAAATATATAAGATTATGATTAATTATCGTTTAATAGAGTTTGCAACAATGCAAATTAAAGCATCTAATACCTTAGAATTTAAAATGACTTCTACAAGCAAATCAAGTAAACAAAAAGCTCTTAGAGGTATAGCCACAAAAATCGCAGATGATATATTTAAGCACTCTAAAAATAATAACGATGAAGAAGAAATAGAGCAAGGTTTGGACGCAAACTATCAAATCAACAATGAAGGTGGAGTTAATTTAGGTTTTTAAAATGCAAAAGGCTTGGGATATTAATGCAAAATTTTGGGATGCACAAATGGGAGATGATTCTAATGAATTTCATAAAAAAGTTGTGCGTCCTAAAGTCGAAGAATTACTAAACATACAAGATGATGATTATATTTTAGATATTGCTTGTGGAAATGGAAATTTTTCCGCTTATATGTGTAAAAAATATAACATAAATATTTACGCTTTTGATTATAGCGATCAAATGATAAAATTAGCAAAACAAAAATGGAAAAATTTTCTACATAAAATTCATTTTCAAACTATAGATGCTAGCGATGAATTGACTTTGCAAAATTTAGCTAAAAAACACACCTTTAGCAAAGCTGTTTCAAATATGGCTATCATGGATATGGAAAATATTCAGCCCTTATTCAAAAGTCTTTATTCCCTACTAAAAGAAAATGGAATTTTTGTTTTTGCTACTCAACATCCTTGTTTTGTAACATTGACTAAACAATATCTTAGCTCGCATAATTATCTCGGATTTGCATTTGAAAAACAACCTGTAAAACATCACTACTACCACCGTTCTTTGGAAGAAATTTTCAACACTTGTTTTAAAAATGGTTTTATCATAGATGGATTTTTTGAAGAACCTTTTTTAGATAAAGAATTCCCTGAAGTTATAATTGTCCGAGTAAGGAAAATCAGTTTTTAAATTGCAAAAACTCACACCTTTTACAAAGCTCAGCTTTTAAAATTCCTCGCTTAAAGCCTTCTTTTAATTCTATATATAAAGACGAATTTAAAAGCTCACTAAAATCTTTTTCAAAACAATTTCCAAGTTTTATATCCCCTTTAGTATCCAAACAACAAGGCACTAAAGTTCCATCACTTAAAATAGCAATTTGCCCATTTAAAGCATGACAAAACCCATTCTCTCTAACAACCTCATCTTTTAAAGAAGGCCATTTAAAAAGTCTAGCTTGGTGTAAGATAATATGCCTTTCTAAGCGATTTTTAGCTTTTTGCTTTTGAATTTTTATTTTAAAAATTTGCTCTAAAAAATCATAAATTTTTTCATTTTCTAAAGGTGGGTTGAAATTTTTGTCCAAATTCCATAGCCTTAAGTTGATAAAAGAATTATTTTTATTTTCTAAGTGTAAAAAAATAAGCTTCAAAATAGGCTCAAAGTATTCTTTTAAACTCATTCTACTTTGAGATAAAAAAGCACCCAAAGAGATATTAATTTGGTGTATATTTTTAAAACTTAAAACAAGATTGATTTTTTCTTCATCAAAATAAAACCCACTTGTAGTAAGCTCTATTTGCATATTAAATTTTAAAGCTATTTTTAAATACTCTTTTAAATTTAAAACCCTTAAAGGATCTCCAAGCACATGAAAAGCAAAAAGCTTGGCATGATTATGCACGCTTTTGCAAATTTTTTCAAAATTTTCAAGGCTCATTTGTTTTCTTTGGGCTTTTTGGCTAGGACAAAAATCACATTTTAGCCCACAAATATCACTTAATTCTATATAAATTTTCTCAAAATGCATAATCACTCTTTTTAAAAAGCTCAAATGCTTTTAAAGCAAGTTTTGAAAGCGTGATATACTCTAATTCTTTATAAGCAAAAGCTTTAGCTTGCAAGTCTTCAAAATCATCATCTTTTAAAAAATACACCTTAGCGTTGATTTTGTATTTGGTATAAGAATGCTTAAATTCTCCTATAAATTTTGCTTTTTTTTGGTTTTTGTATTCTAAAAAATTATATAAATTAAAATACAATTTTTCTTGGCTCTTAATGAGTAAAAACTGCTCGTTTTTTTGCACTATAAGTATTTTTAAAATAGTATTTTTGTATTGAATTTTTTTAGATACATGAAATTTTTCATATTCATTTTTTCCACTACAAAAGTCTTTTAAAGGACAAATTTCACATTTTGCATTTTTAGGCAAGCAAACCAAAGCTCCTATATCTAACAAAGCTTGATTATGATCAAATGCATTATCATAGTTTAAAAATTCTTTCGCCTTTTGTGTTAAAAGTTTAGAATTTGGATTTTGCAAACTATAAAATCTACTCAAAACTCTTTTTATATTTGCATCCACAAAAGACTTAGCTTGCAAAAAACCAAAGCAAGCTATAGCGCCAGCTGTATATTCTCCAATACCAGGAAGCTTCTGAAGTTCATTAATATCAGATGGTAATTTTACATTAAACTCTTGCGTGCAAATTTTTGCGCATTTGTGTATATTTCTAGCTCTAGTATAATACCCAAGTCCTTGCCAAGCTTTTAAAACCTCATCTTCACTTACCATAGAAAGCGCTTTTAAAGAAGGAAATTTAGCTAAAAACTGAAAATAATAATTTTGTAAAACACTTTTTACCTGAGTTTGTTGCAACATAATCTCACTGACATAAACCGCATAAGCAATATCAATGTTTTTTAATTTTTCTAAATCATCTGCTTTAGCGTATTTTTTATACTCATCATGCAAAATACGCCAAGGAAGACTTTTCCTACCGTTTTCGTTGTACCATTTCAAAATATTTTCATGAATTTTTTGCATTAAAACTTTCTTTATTTTTAAAAAATTATACAATCTATTCTTAAAGGCTTTATGATAAAATAAAAAAATATTTTTAAAAAGGAGTAAAAATGAAAAGTTTTTTAAAAGGTTTGGGTTTAGGATTACTTTGTCTGGTATTGTTTGTACTAGGAGTGGTTTTTAACACTGAATTTTTAGGCTTAAAAAATCACAATAAACAAAATATAGAATTTTCAAGAAATATAGAAGTATCTAATGAAATTATGCCAAATATCTTTAATGCTACTTTAAATTTTAGTGCGAGCGAAGAACTTAGTAAAAAAACCATTGTTTCTAGCGATGAAAAAAATTATATTGCTAAAACATTTAAAGAAATCTCAGATCGTATTGCAAAAGAAAACTACTGTAAAGGCGGAAGCTATACTTTAGAGCCAAATTATAATTATTATCAAGGGGTAAAAACGTTAAATGGATATAGATTGTATTCTAATTTCACTTGCCAAATTCCACAAAATAAAAGTAAAGACTATGAAAATCTTATAAAAGATATAGAAAGCATTAGCGCTACCAACGTTTTCATCTCTTTTAATACTAAAGCCTTACAAGCTGGTTTTGATGAGGCTATTTTAGAAGCAAACAAAGAAGATTTATATGATCTTGCATTTAAAAAAGCTTTTGAAAAGGCTCAATATTATTCTAAAACTTTAGCAAAAACTTGCGTGATAAAAAACATTCATTTTGATAGTTGCAATATCAAACACAACGCTCCAAGCTTAGCAGCTAGTGCAGATAGTGTTGTATTGCCTATCGTTAAAAATGAAAAACAAAACCTAAAAGCAAATGTGCTTTTTGTTTGTCAATAAATTTCATTTTGGCTTTATTTTGAACTTTTATAATTTCTCATCATTAATTTAAAGGAGAAAAAATGAAAAAAATTATAAGTTTATTTATCGTAGGTTCTTTAGTGGCTTCATTTGCACTAGGAGCTGATTTTTCTAAAAAAAGCAATGATGAGATTTTAAATCTTGCAAAAAGCGTAAAAGCACAAGATCAAGCTGATTTAGTTATTGAGATGAAAAAAAGAATGAATGAGATGAAATACAAAGACGCAAGAGATTTTCATCAACAATTTAAAAACAATTTACGTGAAAATATCTCTAAACTCTCTCCACAAGAAAGAAATCAAAGAAGGGTTGTAGTACGAGAAAATATGCAAAAATTAACTGATAATATGAGTGGTAAAGAAATAAGAGAATTAAATTTGTATCATTATGGTAAAAATCCACACAAAGCACATCCAATGGATCATCAAAACCATAGAGTAAACCATGCAAACTGTCCAATGAGATAAAATGGCTACAAAAATTTTACTTCTCGAAGATGATTTAAGTTTAAGCGAAATTATATGCGATGCCTTAAGCGATGAGGGTTTTAAAGTCTCTTGTGTATATGATGCACAAGAGGCACTAGAAAAAGCTTATGAAGAAAATTTTGATCTTTGGATTTTTGATGTTAAAGTTCCAAAAGGAAACGGCTTTGAAGTCTTAAAAGAACTAAGAGAAAGTGCTAAAAACACCCCTGCTATATTTTTAACTTCTTTATCTATGCTTGATGATGTAAAACAAGGTTTTTTATCAGGTTGTGATGATTATATTAAAAAACCTTTTGACATAGACGAATTAATTATCCGTGTAAAAAATATAATCAAACGAAATTTTAATCATCAAAAAGAAGATTTAATTTTAATAAGCCCCTCAAAGCATATTTATTTCGACACCATTAACAAAACTCTTTATCAAAATAAACAAATCATCACTCTCACTAACAAAGAAAAGGAGCTTTTAGCTTTACTTTTAAAAAAACGTCCGCATTTTGTAAGCTTAGAAACCATATTTGAAGAAATTTGGAGCTTAGATGAAGAGCCTGTAATTATGAGTCTTAGAGTTTATGTTAAAAACTTAAGGAAAATTCTTGGTAAAGATTTGATTATTAATCAAAGAAATATAGGATATGCCATCAGGTTAGAAGATGAAAAGTGAAAATTTCAATAACACTATTTTTAAAATTTTAACTCTTTATATTATCACAAGTGGAGTTTTTCTTGCATTATTTTTTATCACTTTTTACCAAAAAGAAGCAAGTTATATACGTTTAAATCAACTTACACATATGTATACTCATCATAATTATATATTACAAAACATCATAGAGTCAAAACATAACCAAATTCCACTAGAAAAAATCAACTTTACAGAAATATCCAACAAGCTTAACACATCTTTCGCCATCATTGCAGATAAAAAAATAATTTTTAGCAATCTATCCTTTGAAGCTTTAGGTATTTTAAATCAATTAGAAAAAAATGACTTTATTTATAATAAAAACAAAAAACTATTTATAGAATTTCTAAGAATTAGAAATCTTGATACTTATATAGATAGAAGCTACATAAAAAAACCTAGACACTACTTTAAATTTTTAAAATATAGAAATATTCATATTATTATGGAAACTGATGATCTTGGTTTTAAAAAAGAACAATATCGTCAAGATAATTACAATAATATTAATATTAATGATTTTTCAAATGAGCTTTGGAAATTGAAATTAAAAACTATTTTTTATACTCTTATATGTATTTTAATACTTGCCATCATTGCCTATATATTAATTTCACTTGTTTTTAAAAATATTGAGGAGCAATTTAAAGCATTAAATGATTTTATTAAAGATACTACGCACGAAATTAATACGCCTTTAAGTGTGATTTTAGCTAGTATTAAAAAATTTGATGATAATAGCTTAACTCCAAATAATGCAAAAAAATTAAATCATATTAAACTAGCAAGTAAAAATTTAAATCATATCTATCAAAATCTCATAGCATTAAATTTTTTCATACAAAAAGAAAATACCAAGGAAGATATAAATTTGAAAGAACTTTTAGAGCAAAGATTAGAATATTTTGACACTTTAATCTCACAAAAAAATCTCACCATTGAAAAAGAGCTTTTAGAGCAAAATTTCTATGCAAATAAAGAAGAAATACAAATTTTAATCGACAATCTTTTAAGCAATGCTATAAAATATACTAATACCCATAAGAAAATTTATATTTATTTAAAAGAAAAAACACTTAGTATTAAAGATGAAGGTCAAGGTATGAGTCAAAATGAAATGGCTCAAATTTTTACACGCTATAAGCGCTTTAATCAAGATCAAGGTGGATTTGGTATAGGCTTGAATTTAGTTAAACAAATAGCTGATAAAAACAATATCAACATTAAAGTTTTAAGCAAAGAGAATGAAGGAAGTGAGTTTATACTTTCTTGGTAAGGATAAAAATGAATATTTGTTTGGAAAAAATAAAAATGGAACAAACTTGGAAAGAATTTTTAAAAGATGAGTTTTTAAAACCTTATTTTTTAGAGATAAAAACTCATTATATTAATGCCATAAACGAAGGAAAAACCATATATCCACCAGCAAATTTAATCTTTAATGCTTTTAACCTAGCTCCTTTACAAGATTTAAAAATCATACTTTTAGGACAAGACCCTTATCACAACCCAAATCAAGCTATGGGTTTAAGCTTTAGCGTGCCAATGGGAGTTAGAATTCCTCCATCTTTGCTCAATATCTACAAAGAATTGCAAAACGACTTAAACATCCCTATAGCAAAACATGGCGATCTTAGCAAATGGGCCAAACAGGGAATTTTACTTTTAAACTCTATCTTAAGTGTAGAAGCAAACAAACCTGCTTCACACGCACATTTTGGTTGGCAAAAATTTACCGATGCGGTTATATCAAAACTTAACAATGAAAAAGAGGGTTTGGTGTTTTTACTTTGGGGGAATTATGCTAAAAACAAAAAAGTTTTAATCAACCCTCAAAAACATTTTATCCTAGAAGCAGCACATCCTTCGCCCTTAGCAAGAAATGCTTTTTTAGGTTGCAAACATTTTTCAAAAAGTAATGAAATTTTATTAAAACTTGGTAAAAGTCCTATTGATTGGGATTTAAACTCATAATTTACTTTTAATCTATATACTTTAATAAAATTTTTTATAAAGGATAAATATGAATTGCCCAGTTTGTGTAAATACAGCTTTATTGATGAGCGAAAGAAATGGGGTTGAGATTGATTATTGTCCAAAATGTCGTGGTGTTTGGCTTGATCGTGGTGAACTTGATAAAATCATAGAAAGAAGTTCTTCTCAAAGTACACAACCATCTCATCAACAAAATTATAACCAACAAGCAAACTATCATCACAATAATAGCTATAAATACAAGAAAAAAGAAAGTTGGCTTGGAGAATTATTTGACTTTTAAGCCAAAAGGCTTAAAAGTTTTTATAATTTTACTTTAATCAAGGCATTCTCTGCCATTTTTGGCACCCATAAATACTCACCATCAAAAAACATATCCGCAGGACCTTTTATAGGATTTAACTCTAATTTCATCTCTTTATTATCTTTTAAAGTATAAATATATCCCTGTAAATCTTTGCCCCAACTAGATACTAAAAGATTTTTATCTTTATCATATACAATACCATCAAACTGTTCTATTTTGTTGCTTAATTCTTGAATTTTCTTTGTATTTAAATCAACGCTGATAATTTTTCCACCTGCTTTATCGCTTGGATCATAACCTGCTATAAATAAAGTATTTTTATCTATCAGCAATCCATTTGGACCACCATATTTTGAATCTAAATGGATAAAGTTTTCGTATTTTTTATCTTTTAAAAATACCTTATGAATATATCCTGTTCCTGTATCACTCACTAGCAATGTATCATTATCTAAAACTGCTATATCGTTTAAAAATATTGCATTTTTTATAGGGAGTTTAAAAATTTCTTTTTTACTTTTTACATCAAAACCATATAAAACATCAATATCTACAACATACAAAGTATCACCTATTTTAGACATACCCTTTGGAGCATTAAGATTTTTGATAAATTCTAATTCTATAACTTTTCCATCTTTATCTAATTTTGAGATAAAACCATCATTATCTTTCCTTAGTGGAGCTAACTCTTTTCCTACATTGGACACATAAACTACACTTTCATCTACATACACACTTTCAGGATGTGCAAAACCTTTAAATTCTTGAACCTCTAAAGCATTTGCACTACAAAATGCAAATAAAGCTAAAGCTAAAATACTTTTTTTCATATTGTTACCTTTCTTAATTTTTATTCACAAATTTTAATATAATTTAAAAATAAAATCTATCATTTTTAAGATAAAAAATATAAGTTTTTTGATTTTTGTTCTTGTTTTGGAGTAATACCATATCTTTTTTTATATCTTGCTATAAACCAAGCAGGAGAATTAAACCCAAGTTCGTGACAAATTTGAGTAATATTCTTAGTAGAAAACTCTAATAGAAATTTGGCTTTTTCAAAGCGTTTATTATCAAGCCATTCCTTAGGACTTATACCAAAACTTTGTTTAAAATTGCGACTAAAACTTGCTATATCCATTTTACTAAATTTAGCCATAGAAGCTACATTTTCAAAATCATTTTGACAATATGCAAACATCTTATAAAGATCTAATTTAAAACCGTTTAAGATAGTCTTTAAAAAAGCTAGAAATTCTGCATTATCCTCACTATATAGCAAAGATAAAAACAATTCTTCAAATTTCAATCTAAGCAAATATTCATTATTTTTAGAAGTGCTTATACAAGGCAAAAACGACTGAAAAATACTCTTAGTTACAGAATCTGTTTTTAGGCTAAACAAACTTTTAGCACACTTTAAAGAGTTTAGCTTATAAATTAAATCTTGATATTTAAAAACAAGTTCTATTAAAACACTCTCTTTAAAACTCAAAATAATAGACTCATATGTATTTGCCTCATTTAGATAATCTCTAATAGAAAAGGAATTTTTTGTAAAAAAAATAATTTCATCTTTATTTACTTTAAAATGATTATCAATAGTATAAATACCTTTAGAACCTTCTAATATAAAAACCAAAGCATAGTCTTCAAATACGATTTCTATATTTCTATTACTTGAATTTTTTTGATAATAACATAACGACAGTAATGAATTTTTTAAAATATTTTGACTAACTTTTTTAAAGTCTCTTGGAAAAACTAACATTTTGACCTTTTTATAAGTTTTTTGATTATTATATTTTATAAAAAATAATTTTTTATTAATATTATATGTTACAATAAAATAATTTTTAACAAAAGGAGAGAAAATGAAAAAAATTATACTAGGCTCTTTACTGGCATCAAGTTTCTTAATTGGGGCAAATTTAGAAAATTTTGATCCAAAAGCACAAAAAGATCATTTAGTTATCAAAATGGAAATTCTTGATAAAAATGCCAACAAAAACGCAGGTGAAGTAGTAGCGGTACAAACTTCTTATGGAGTAGCATTTTACCCAAATCTTCAAGGTTTAGAAAGTGGAATTCATGGTTTTCATGTTCATGCGAATGCTGATTGTGGAGCAACTGATAAAGGTTTAGGTATGAAAGCAGGTGGCCACTGGGATCCTGAAAAAACTGATGCACACTCAAGTCCATGGGATGATAAAGGACATAAAGGAGATTTACCGCCACTTTATGTAGAAAAAGATGGGAAAGCAACTAATCCTGTATTAGCACCAAAAATCAAAACTCTTGATGAGCTTAAAAACCATGCTCTAATGATACATTTTGGAGGAGACAATCACAGTGATCACCCAGCTGCACTTGGCGGTGGTGGTGCTAGAATGGCTTGTGGGGTTATTAAATAAATACACATACTAAAGGCTTTTTAGCCTTTAGTATCATTTAAAAAGCTTAGTAAAATCAAAATCATTTATAAGATCATGGCTTGATCCACCAAAACTTTGACTAGGACTATAAGTAGCAATAGCTACTGCAAGCTCACTAAGCATAGAAGCTATTTCTTCTCTTTTATCAACTATATAAGCTTTCATACCTTCATAATCACTTGTTTCTAAAATTTTTAAAGGATTGTAAATTTCAAAAGCAAAAGCCTTTGAACCAACATTTACATTATAATTATTATCAAATAAAGCATTGCCTAAAAATGAGCAACTATCTACTATTTTCAAACTTTCACTTGCGATTAAAACTTTATCTTGCACATCTTCATAATTTTTGTCTTCTAAAAGTTTTGAAATTTTTTTCAATGAAGAATCTAAAATTTGCAAAGCACCGACAAAATCATTTGCATCGGTAATATCTTGACTAAATTTTTGTGTTTGGTGTTTTAAATTCGCACCATCTATACTTGAACCTACTTGTCCTAAATGTTTTTGCAAGATTTCTAATTCATCTCTCATAATACACCTTCCTTGTTATTGCTATAACAAGAAAAGCATTTTTTATTCCAAATTTTGATTTATCCAAATCCTAAAATCTTTAGCAAAAAGCAAAAAAACCTCATCATAGTTTTGGATTAAAATTTGAGGATTATTATCATTTAATTCTTTTTCGTAGTAAAAATACTTACTCGCTATAAGTTTTTTGGTGTTTATTTGCACTAAATTTAAATTAATACCTAATTTTATTTTAGAATGCACTTCATCACTAAAATCTTGCTCTAATATATCTACTTTGCTCTCTAAAACATAATCAGCACTGGCTAGACTATCTTGATTTAAAACTGCTTTAAATACCCCCAAATCTTGCAAATGAAATTCCAAAAAAGATTTTATCATTAAAGCAGGATTTTCTTTCCAAAAATGATAAGCATAGGTATTAATAGCATAATCTTTTTTATAAAAAATTTCATTAGTATAAGCTAAGCCTTTAGGTAAGGAAACTATGATAGTTGCATTTTTTTTATTTTGACTTTGCTCTAGCTTTTCTAAATTAATACTAAAATATTTATTTGCAGGTAAAGTTTGACTTGGACTAATCAAAGAACAAGCACTAAAAAAAATAGTTATTAAACTAATATATAAAAATTTCATTTTATTCTCCTGGAGCATATTGAGTTGCTTTATCTTTATAAATTACATTTGAAGGATTTTGCTTTAGACTATTTAATAATTGCGTAAAATCCAAAAATAAAACTCTTAAAATATCTAAATTTTCATTTAAAAGCATTCTGCTTTTATTAAGCTCATTAAGTTGGCTATTAGCATTGTTTAAAAAATTTGAAAATTCATCTGCACTTTTGCCAAGTTTAGAGCTTGTTTTATTTAAATTTGCTAAAAATGCTGGCGCATTAGCATTTAAATGTGCAGATAACTCTGATGAATTTTGTAAAATTTGCTCGATATTTTTTAAATTTTTATCGCTTAAAAGATTTTCTAGCTTAAGTTTTGAGACATTAATAAGCTCTAAGAGATTATTTGCTTGCTTATCTATACTTGTCAAAAAACTTTCTTTTGATGTTATAATAGGATAAGTATCATCATCTGCTTTTAAGACGCTAGCTTCTTCACTTCCGCCTGCAAGTTGAATAAATTTAAACCCTGTTATACCTTGAATTTGTAAGCTTGCATAAGTATCTGTTTTAACAACTAAACTAGAATCAAGCTTAACTAAAATTTTTACTCTTAGTTGCTTGCTCGAGCTATCTATACTAATATTTTCAACACTACCAACATCAACCCCTAAAAATTTAACTGGAGCTTTAACACTAAGCCCTGCAACTGATTCTTCCATATAAATTTCATAATATTTGAATGATTTTTCATCTTTTAAATTTCCATACCACACCATAAAAAACAAGCTGATAAAAAATAACACACAAACAAAAATTCCGATCAAAATATAATTTGCTTTATTTTCCATTATTGCATAAACCTCTCATAAAGTCTTGGATTTTGCTCTTGTAAAGCTTCAACATTTCCCAAAAAACCAACTTTTTTATTCTCTATAATCAAAAAGCGATTTAATACATTTTTCATACTTTCCTTATCATGAGTAATCAAAACCACACATAGTTTAAAACTTTGCTTTAAGTTCAAAAGCAATTCATCAAATTCTCTTGAACTATAAGGATCAAGCCCTGAAGTTGGCTCATCTAAAAAAAGCAATTTAGAATCAAGTGCTAAAGCTCTAGCTATGGCCACTCTTTTTTTCATACCCCCACTTAACTCACTTGGATAAAGCTTAGCCACACTCTCATCAAGCCCTACCATCTTAAGCTTCATCATGGCTATTTCTTTGATATCATTTTTATTAAGCTTTGTGTATTCAACTAAAGGTATACTAATATTTTCAAGTATATTAAAAAAGCTAAATAATGCTCCATATTGAAAAACAACACCCCATTGTTTTTGCAAAAATAAAGCATCTTCATCACTTATATTTTTTAATTTCTTACCCAAAATTTCATACTCACCCTTATCAAAATGCTCAAGCATTAACATTTGTCTTAAAAGTACAGATTTACCACTACCACTACCGCCTAAAATGCCAAAAATTTCATTATCATGCACTTCAAAGCTAATATCTTCATGTACACATTTGCTTCCAAAATAAGTGCTAATATTTTTAGCTTTTATAATCAAAATCCAGCCTTTGTTAAAAATACAGAAAAAATTGCATCAAAAGCTATCACCCAAAAAATAGCATTTACCACACTTTTTGTCGTATAAACACCTATGCTTTCGGTAGTTTTTTGCACAAAAAATCCTCTAAAACAAGCAATAGAAGCAATCAAAAATCCAAAAATAGGTGCTTTTATAAGCCCTATGATGATATGTTTTAACTCCACTGCTTCTTTAAAACGACTCATAAACTCACTCGCACTAATTTCTAAACTAAACCAAGCAACTACAATTCCACCTATAATGCTTAAAATATCAGCTACTATTACTACTAAAGGCATAGCAAGTGCTAAGGCTAAAACCCTAGGTAAAATGATAAACTCACTTTCTTTAAAACCCATAGTTTTCATCGCATCTATTTCATCAGTAAGCTTCATTACTCCAATTTGGGCTGTATAAGAACTTGCACTCCTACCAGCTATAACTATAGCACTAATTAATGGCGCAAGTTCTCTAGTGGCAGAAATTCCCATTAAATCAACAATATAAATATTAGCTCCAAATTGTGCAAGTTGATACGCAGCTTGATAAGCAAGCACTACACCCACAAGTAATGAAGTTAGCATAATAATAGGCAAAGCATTAATAGCACTATTTTCTACATGATATAAAAATGCCTTAAAGCGAAGTTTTTTAGGATTTAAAAGTGTTTTAAAACAAGTATAAATAATAAGCCCAATGAAATTTAAAAACTGCACCAAAAGCGCAAAAGATTCAACAACCTTTTTTCCTAAATTTTCAAAAAAATCTTTGATTGTTTTTTTATCTTCATGAGAATTATAAAAGCTTTTATAGTGTTTTTGACAAAGTTCAAAAAGCTTAGCATGCTCACTTTTAAGATTTACTCTACTAAGCTCAAAACCTTTTTGCTTAAGTTCATTTTCTAAAGCTAGAAAATACCTAATCCCAGCAGTATCTATAAAATCTAAATTTGCATAATCAAAAATAATATTTTTTTGAGTAGGAAAATCTAATTTTTCTAATTTTCCTACACTAGTTTTATCCCATATACCAAAAACACTAAAAACACATTCTTGGTTTTTAATGTCTTTGATGATTTTATTTTTCATTACATAAACTTAAAATATATGAGCTTAATTTCTCCTCACTAAACCCAAAATGCTCAAATACATCTTTATCTTTACCACTCTCACCAAAACTTTCTATACCATAAAGCTCATCACAAATTCTATAAAGCTCGTTTGAATTTGCAGCTTCAACACCTATAATCTTACCTTGTAAAATTCTTTCTTTATAAGACTTTTCTTGAGCAATAAATAACTCATAACAAGGCATAGAAACTACATTAGCAACCACACCTTTTTCTTTTAAAATCTTAGCTGTTTTTACACACAATGATACTTCACTACCACTTGCTAAAAGTGTAAATTGTGCATTTGCGTTTTCTTCTAATAAATAAGCCCCATTTTCCACATCTCCAAAAACAGGCTCGCTTAAAGCACTTAATTTTTGACGCGATAAAACAAAAACACTTGGCATATTAGTTTTAAGTGCAATCTGCCATGCTTTTACATTTTCGACCCCATCAGCTACTCTAAATGTTAATGAATTTGGCATAGCTCTAAAAGTGCTAAGTTGCTCTATAGGTTGGTGTGTTGGGCCATCTTCACCAACCCCTATACTATCATGAGTAAAAATGAAAAAATGTTTAGCCCTCATCAAAGCTGCTATTCTTGCAGCAGGTTTTAAATACTCGCTAAATATAAAAAAGGTAGCACAATAAGGCAAAAACAAACCATATCTAGCAAAAGCATTTGATATAGCAGCCATTGCATGCTCTCTTATACCATAGTGGATATTTTTTCCATTTGGAAAATCGCCCATATCTTTAAGTTCAGTTTTATTTGATGGACCTAAATCTGCACTACCACCTAAAAATCCCGGTAAAGCTTTAGCGATAGCATTTAAAATCATACCATTACTATCTCTAGTAGCTAAATCTTTTCCTTTAAAATCAGGAAATTGTATTTTTGAAAAATCAGGCTCTAAAAGCTCTTTTAATAAAGCTTGTTTTTCTGTATTTAAATTTTGCACTTTTTGATTCCACTTAGCTTGTGCTAAATCCCCAAGTTCTATTGCGGTGCTAAAGCGAATTTTAACTTCTTCTGGGATTTCAAAAGTTTTTTGTGGATCAAAACCTAAAGCTTCTTTTGCCTTTTTTATAAGCTCTTCACCTAAAGGCGCTCCGTGAGAATGATGACTTCCCTCAAGCTCTAAAGCTCCTTTAGCTATGGTAGTATGAGCGATGATCAAGCAAGGCTTTTTACTTTCTTTAGCAGTTTTTAGTGCTAAATCAATTTGCTCAAAATCATGCCCATCTATCTCGAGTACTTCAAAATTTTGCGCTCTAAAACGCTCTTTTACATTTTCATTAAAAGCAATAGCCACATCACCTTCGATTGAAATATTATTGCTATCATAAATGATGATTAAATTATCAAGTTTATGAAGTCCTGCTAAAGAACAAGCTTCATAAGAAATTCCTTCTTGTAAATCCCCATCACCACATAAACAATATACTTTGTGATTGATAATATCTTCACCCAAAAGCAAACTTGCCTTTTTAGCTGCCATAGCAAAACCAACCGCATTTGCAATGCCTTGTCCTAAAGGTCCTGTAGCGATTTCAACACCTGGGGTAAAAATTTCAGGATGACCTGGAGTTTTAGAGTGTAATTGACGGAAATTTTTTAAGTCCTCTAAACTTACATCATAACCACTCAAATGTAAAAAGCTATAAAGCAAAGCACTAGCGTGACCGCCTGAAAAAACTAATCTATCGCGATTTAACCATGTAGGATCTTTTGGATTATGCACTAAATGAGTACTTAAAACACTTATAATATCTGCTAGACCCATAGGTGCACCTGGATGGCCTGAATTTGCTTTTTGTACCATATCTGCACATAAAAATCTTATAGTGTTGGCTTGTTTTTGTAACATTGTTTAACCTTTTAAATATTTATCAATCAAAACTTGAAGCTCATTAGCAAGCTTAGAGTCTAAATTTTTCATTTTTTCTTCGCATAATGCAATTTTATCATCTTTTGCCTTTTTAGCACCTTCTAAACCCAAAAGTTTTACAAAAGAATTTTTATGCAAATCATTATGAGTTGGCTTACCTGCTTCTTGGGTATCTAAAGTCGCATCGATAATATCATCTTTGATTTGAAAAACTAATCCTATCAAAAGCCCTATTTCATAAATTTGCTCGCATTCTTTTTCATCTAACTCACAAATTTCACAACCCATTCTTAAAGCTGCTGCGATTAATCTTGCAGTTTTATGAATATGCAAAAACTCAACTTGCTCTAAATTTAAAGGCATGTCTTCAAAATAACAATCAATAGCTTGCCCGATAATCATACCGCCAAGCCCTGCATTAAAAGCTAAAGTTTCTATGAGTTTTAATTTAACATTTTCTTTTAAATCAAGTCTTGAAAGCAGTAAAAAAGCTTCGGTATTTAAAGCATCACCTACTAAAATAGCTGTGGTTTCATCGTATTTTTTGTGTAAAGTTTGTTTTCCTCTACGCAAAGAGGCATTATCCATAGCAGGTAAATCATCATGTATTAAAGAGTAAGTGTGGATAAATTCCAAAGCCAAAGCCGCATTTAAAGCTTTTTCAAACAAAGCAGGATTTTTAGCATTCACTATCCCTAAAAGCAGTTGAGCTCTAAAATGCTTCCCACCAGCTTCTAACATCCATTTTAAAGCTTCATTGAAAAACGGATGAAAGCTTTGAATTTTAGGAAAATTTCGCTCTAAATGCTGTTTGAATTTTTCTAAAATCACTTACTTAGCCTTATAAAAAAGTCAAAATATCCTTTATTAAAATGCTCAAAATCATTATTTTTAGCTGAAGGGATATTACTTGCTTGTCTTGAGATCAAAATATCAAAAACATTAGCTTGACTTAGTATGGCTTGAAGCTCATTGAAATTGTTGATTTTTTGATTATTAATTCTTAAAATTTTATCCCCTTTCAAAAATCCAGCCATTTGCGCTTTAGAATTTGGAGTTACTTCTGTAACATTCATTTTCATATCTACGCGCAATCCTAGATTACTATAAAAAGAAGTTGGCTTAGCTTGAACTACTTTTTTAGGTTTAGCAAATACACCTAAATCTTTATCAAAAACTGTCGTGGAAATATTTACATCTTTATTGTCTCTTAGCATATTAAAATACAAAGTTGCACCACGATCGGCAAATAAAATTTTCTCATTTAGTTTTCTTAAATCATCATAAACTTGTCCATCTACACTCACAAGCTCATCATTAAGCAAAAATTGCCCATTTTTGCGCACATTTTTTACATAAATTTTGCCATCACGCGTATCAAAATCCACACCTATATCACCCCAATAAACATCAGGATATTTTGCAAAGTGTTTTAAATAACGATTACCTATGAGCTTGCCATCTTCTAAAGTTATACCTAACATTTTACAACATGGCGAGTTAAGTTCTCCGATTTTAGAAGTAAAATCAAGCTGATCACGTTCTGTTAAACTTTGTCCAAAATACTTCAAATGCCCTATATAGCTTTTATTGCTATCTAAAATTCCCACCCAGCTATTGCGCGTTAATTCTTCTTCATCTCCCATAGGAGCAGGGATTAAACTAAAATCTGTCTTTACCAAATATAAATTTAAAAAAGGATCATACTTGGTATAGCTGTTTAATTTCGCGTTTTTAGTTTTAACCACTGCTAGAGTATTTTCATTTAAAGCAAAGGCAGGTAAACCCTCATAAATTAACATACTAGCTTTGTTTTTTTCATAACAACCCAAAAAATCATTAAAAGTCGGTCTTGGTACAGCAAAAAGCACACAAGTTATACCTAAAATACAAAGTAAAATTCTCATAGCATTCCCATTCCGCTAAATAAATTACTAGCCATTGATTTTTTATTTTGTTCTACCATTTTCATCACATCATTCATCGCTGCTATTAATAAAATTTGCATAGATTCTTTATCTTCAAGCAAAGAATCATCAATATTTATATCGATGATTTCACCTTTTCCATTAGCACTAACTTTTACTAAACCACCGCCACTTTTTGCACTAAATTCTTTTTTTAAAGCCTCTTGCTCTAATTCATTTGCTTTCTCTTGAGCCTTAGTTAAAAGCTCACCCATTTTAGAAAAATCCATATTTTCAAACATTTATTTTCCTTCTTTTAATATCTCTAATACTACTTCTTTATCATTAAAAGGATATTTTACACCCTTGATCTCTTGATAAGTCTCATCACCCTTACCTAAAATCACCACAAAATCATTTTTAGTTTTAAGTTTTAATGCTTTTTTTATCGCTTCTTTTCTATCACATTCTATAAAAACACTCTCATCTTTTTCTATGCCACTTAAAATATCATTAATGATATCCATAGGCTCTTCTGAACGCGGATTATCACTTGTGATGATAAGGTTTTTAGCATAGTGTTTGGCAATTTTAGCCATTAACGGACGCTTAGTTTTATCTCTATCTCCCCCTGCTCCAAAAACTACAATCAAATCACGATACTTTAAAGCATCTAAAACTTTTTCTATACCATCAGGTGTATGGGCAAAATCTACAATCACATCTTTTGCGACTACTTGCATTCTACCTTCAATGCCACCAAAATTACTAATGGCCTTTTCAAGCTCTTTTAAATTTGGTTTTACAAGTTCATTCACACAAGCACTTGCAGCTAAAAGATTATAAAGATTAAAAAGCCCCACCAAAGAAGAGTCAATCATAAAAGTTTCTTTTCCAAAATTTACCACAGCTTCAATGCCATTTTTTAAAGCATAAGCTTTAATGTGATAATAACTTGGATTTTCTACTCCGTAAGTAAAAGCACCTTTGACATTAAAATTTATAGCTTTTGCATCTTTATTGATAAATTTCATACATTCATCAGTAAAAAAACTTTCTTTTGCCACTTGGTAGTTTTGAAAATCCCCATGAAAATCTAAATGATCTTGAGTGATATTAGTAAAAATTTTAGCCTTAAACTCAAGCCCTTCAATGCGGTTTTGCACCAAAGCATGCGAACTTACTTCCATAATTAAAAATTCACATTTTTCCTTACTTGCTAAAGATAAAAGCTCTAAAGTTTGCAAAATAGGAGCAGTAGTTAAGCCTTTTGGAGTGATATTTTTATCATTTATAAAACTACCCCTAGTTCCCATCAAAGCGCATTTATAACCTAAATCAAGCAAGATAGAATAAATAGCACCTGCAGTAGTTGTCTTGCCGTTTGTGCCTGTAATACCTATGATTTTTATATTTTCATCTATATTTAAAAGTTTCTTACACTCAGCTATACTTATAATTTGTGCTTGTTTTTCTAAAGCTTGATGAAGAAATTTTTCATTTTGAACAGTTTTTAAGAAAAAACAATCTTTTTCGCATTCATTAGAATTATCACAAATGAAAGTATTTTCAATCTTTACTATCATAATTTAATTCCTTGATTTTCTCACTAAGCTTGATAAATCTATAATTAGAATAAAAATGCGCTGAAACATCTTCCATATAGGCTACAAGCATATCTTTATAACCATGCTCTAAAAGTTTTTCTAAAAAATCCACAAAGTCTTCTTTATCATTAATGATAAGTTTATTTGATATTATAACATTTTCTAAAGCTTGTTTAAACCCAACTTTTGCTTCACTCAGTAAAAAATCTTGATAACTCAAACCCTCAAAATCCTCACT
Source organism: Campylobacter sp. S4:11 (assembly GCF_024723695.1). Lineage (NCBI taxonomy): Bacteria > Pseudomonadati > Campylobacterota > Epsilonproteobacteria > Campylobacterales > Campylobacteraceae > Campylobacter > Campylobacter sp. S4:11. Next base: position 23,889 of record NZ_JANQDC010000003.1, read on the forward strand.
ATCTTCTTCAAACTGCACACTTTGACTAAGATTAATGAGTTTTTCTAAGTCTTTATCTACTTTAGTATTTTTATAATTTTGCATAAAAAATTCAAAAAAAACAAAAGCTTCTTCAGGGCTTTTTAACGCCAAATCACAAATACTAATAAAAGTCAAAAGTCTTTTGTTTTTACGCTTTTCATAAGCAAGAGAAAAATACATCTTAGCATTTTTAAAATCTTTTTTATAAAAACACTCTATGGCTATTTTTTTATAATTTTGCAAATTCGCTTTCCCCGCCTGCTAAATTTACTATAGAAATATCTGGATGTATGTCGATTTTAAGCTGTTTTTCCAAACCGTATTTTAAAGTCGTCCCACTAGCTGGACAACCATGACAAGCTCCGGTTAATTTTACATAAACTACACCATTTTTTACACCTAAAAAATCAAGCCCCCCGCCATCATTTTCTAAAATATGTATAGTTTTAGCTAGACTTGCTTTTACAGGCTCGATTAATTCCTCATCACTAAAAGGCATATTCATAACTTTTCCTTGATTATTTTTAGTTTAATTTTATCTTATTTGCCTTTAAAAAATGTAAATTATTGCTTATTTTAAATTCTTTTGCTATACAATGATAAAAATATTTTAGGGATACTTATGCAACAGCACACACAAATAAAAGGTTTTGAAAAACTCAAGCTTATTATAATTTTGGCTTTTTTATCATCTATTGCACCACTTTCAACTGATATGTATTTGCCTGCTTTAAATGAAGTAGAAAAAAGCTTTCAAACCAATTCTTTTTATACTCAACTTTCCCTTGCAAGTTTTTTCATAGCCTTTTCTTTGGGTCAGCTTTTTTATGGGCCATTAAGTGATGTATATGGCAGAAAAAAACCTTTATACATAGGACTTTTTCTTTTTATTTCTTCGAGTATTGCTTGTGTTTTGGTTGATTCTATTCATGCTTTTATAGCTTTGCGTTTTTTTGAAGCTTTGGGAGGTTGTGTAGGCGTAGTTGTAGCAAGAGCTATAGTAAATGACGTTTTTGAACTTAAAGAGGCGGCAGGAATTTATGCACTAATGATGGTTTTTACCTCTTTAGCTCCTATGCTCTCACCTACTTTTGGTGGGATTTTGCTTGAGTTTTTTTCTTGGCGTAGTATATTTTTGACATTATTTATTTTAGGTTTTATTTTGTTTATGCTTGTTATTTTTGCCTTAAAAGAAAGCAATCATAATACTAAAGGAAAAAAATTTAATCATAAAGAAGTTTTAAAAGGTTATAAAAAAATTTTAAAAGACCGTCGTTTTGTGGTGTATTTGCTTTGCGGTAATTTAATCTTTGCAGGTTTTTTTGCTTATTTAACCGGATCATCTTTTATTTTTACACGTATTTTTAATCTTAGTGAACAACAATATGCTATACTTTTTGGTATAAATGCATTAGGCTTTGTGATATTTGCAAATATCAACGCAAGATTAGTTCTTCGTTTTTCTCCTTATTATATACTACCTAGATCTTTTATGATGATTACTTTTTTAACTTTTTTACTCATTTTAGGAGCAACTTTTGATCTAGGTTTTTGGGCTTTTGAAATTCCTTTATTTTTGATTATAGCAAGTTTAGGTTTTATCCTGCCAAACACCACCACTTTAGCTATGGCAAGATCAAAACAAAATGCAGGTAGTGCTTCAGCACTCTTAGGTGCAGCACAATTTGCTATGGCAGGAGTGATGGCATTTTTAGTAAGTCTTTTAAATGCTAATACACCTATATTTTTATCACTTATTTTAGGCACTTGTGCGTTTTTATCTTTGGTTTCTTATCTAAGTTTAATCAATAAAAGAAAGTTAAATAAAATCAAAAAGAAGTTAAGCGTGATTTCTCACGCTTAATTAAGCAATATTTTTGAAAAGATTCACTGACTATATCGAACCTTTTTTAAAAAACTTTATATTTATTTTCAAAACACTTATAAACAATTTATGTTAAAATTTCTCATCAATCAATAAAGGCTTTATTGATGAAAAAAATAGCTACTATTTTTGCAGGAGCCGAAGGATGTGGAAAAACTACCTTGTATTATAATGAACTTGAAAAAAAACAAAGACTTTGGACTTAGAATCAACATCGATGAAATCGTAAGTAGCTTTGGCGACTGGAAAAATCAAGAAGATCAATTTAGAGCTTCAAGGATAGCCATTAAAATGCGTGAAAACTATATCAAAAAAGCTTATGATTTTAACCAAGAAACCACACTTTGTGGCACTAGCATTTTATCTTTATTCAAAAAGCTACAAAAAAATTCTTACACTATAAATCTTTACTACATCGGACTAGACTCTCCAAACACAGCAAAACAAAGAGTTAAAATTCGCGTAGCTAAAGGCGGGCATGATATAAAAGAAGAACTTATAGAAAAAAGATACTATGAATCTTTACAAAATTTTAACACCGTTGCTAAATTCTGTAACCACATTACTATTTTTGACAATACTCAAAATTATAAAAAACTCTTAGAATTTAAAAACAGCAAGCTAGAAGTATTTGAAACTACCAAATGGCTAGAACCATTAATGATAAATTTTAAAAATCCAAGTTTATAAATTTTTATTTTAACTTGTCGATATGCAAATCATGCTACTCACTCCTTAAGGCAAGAAAGAAGTGAGTTAGCAATAGATTGAAGGCTTCAAGGCTATCAAGTATTACAAGGCTACCTCGATAACCTTGTAAAGCTTGATCCCAAGGTTTTTAAAACCTTGGGTTAGAATTATTGTTTTAATTGAAGCAAAGTATTTAAAAGCTGATCACTTGTAGTAATCGTTTTTGAGTTTGCTTGATAACCTCTTTGGATTACGATAAGCTCAGTTAATGCACGACTTAAATCCACGTTTGACATTTCTATAGCTGAGCCTTTTAAGCCTCCTCTACCACCTTCGCCTGCATGACCTATAGTAGCTGTTCCTGAGTTTGCTGTCGCTTTATAAAGGTTATTACCCATTTCTTCAAGACCCATGTTGTTTGGGAAAGTAGCTAGAGCAACCTTAGCTAGAGCTAGAGTTTTACCATTTGTAAATTCTCCATAGATATAACCATTCTCATCAGTTCTTAATGCATCTGGCTTTAAGTTACCCCCTGTGTAACCATCAGTTTCTTGTTTAGTGGTAGCTGAGTCTTTATCATAGCTTGTTAAACCATCAAAACCACCTGTTGTTCCAAAGTCAAGTTTTATAACTTGATCAGGTTTTGAACCGTTATTTCCAGTGAAGTTCAATACATTTGGCGTATAGCTTTGCAAAGAGCCATCATTACCAAATTTTAAATTTCCTACTACTATATTTCCTGGAGCACCATCACCACTGAAATTAATCTCTGCAGGCTCAGGCACTGAGATGATGATAGACCATTCAGCTCCACCATCTGCTGTTTTAGCTTGCTTAGTAAATTGCACAGTTAGCTCATGTCTAGTTCCTAGCGAATCAAAGATTTCCATGCTGGCAGTATGCGCTGATAAATACATGTCTTGAGAATATTTTTCATTATTACCTGCATTAAAATTTCCATCTAAGGCGCTAAACATCGCTGTAAATTTATCATTTGTAGCAATTTTATTTGCCTCATCTGAAAAACCAGTAACCTTAAAAGTCATGTCTTTAGAGTTTTGTGTTTTTGGGTTTGTGATTTTAAATCTACCATCACTTTCAACTACCACTTCCACACCAGCATTTGCATCCTCAGCAACAGTAGTGCCACCATTAACATAATTTTCTAGTGTTCCATCTCCATCATAATCCACACCCCATCTTGCATCTCTTTGCAAAAGCTCTCTTAAATCTTCTGTGGTATGGAAGGTTCTTTGCCCTGTAGCTGTAGGCATATGTGCTTCTTCTGCTGTAGCTGCATTTGGATTTGGATTAGCCCCTATATCTACACTACTAGAGCTATAAATATATTCATGAGCAGTTATTACCTGAACAGAGGTTTTAGCTGTCCCATTTACACCATTAGGATCATCAGTTCCAAGCCAAGCCCTATCAGGTGTGCCTACAGGTTCTAATAATCCAGTAATCTGCCCACCACTAGAAACATCGGTACCTCTTGTTCTAACTTGAGCTCCAGCAGTTGTACCAGCAGCGTTGATTTGAATATCTAAATTTTTAGACTTTGCTGTAGTTCCTGTGCTATTATCATTAGTAAAAGTTATTTTACCATCTACTACAGAAGCTACTACACCAGTTTCTGCTGTCTTAGCATTGATAGCATTTAAAAATGTAGTTCTACCCACACCTTCTGCTTTAATATTTACACCATTTATGGTTATATCTAAAGTAGCAGGGTAGGTTTTATCTCCATCTTTAAAACCCCAAAAAGTATAATTTGTATTTGGTTGAAATTTTGATCTATCTTGCGGTAAATTTGGTTGCATTGTTACATTAGAAGTATGTTTCGCATCTGCAAAACTTACCCACATACCTTGCCCTTCTCTTAGGTTTAAACCCTCACCTTGAGCGTTAAATACCACGCCCATATCTACACCTTTTTCTGTTACTTGGGCTCCACTTTTTGAAGTAGTGTAAAACTCAGTATGACCTGTATCATTTTCATCTATAGCCGTTCCTGTATCAGTTCTCATACCATGAACAGAATCAAGAGCATAGATAGGACGCTTAGCAGAAGCATTCATACCTAAAGTATTACCGCTATCTAAATTTGCTGTAAGTTTTACTGAAGAGCTTGGTTTAGCAGGCATACTCATACCAGGTGGGATCACGATATCTGTTACAGATTTAGAAGAGTCAATTTGACCTGTTTCTTGATTATAATTCCAACCTTGAACAGTATAGCCGTTATTATCTACGAAATTTCCTACTGCATCTGTTTTAAAGTCCCCTGCACGAGTGAAAAACTGCGTAGTGCCACCATCATTTGAAACGATGAAAAATCCATCTCCATTAATAGCCATATCGGTGTTTTTGTCTGTAGTTTGGATATTACCCTGAGAGTGAATTCTAGTCGTAGAATTTACACCCGCACCAAGTCCAACTTGCATAGGGTTTTTACCACCTAGGTTACCATCTGGAGCTGTAGCTATCTTAGAAGTTTGGCTCATAAGCGTTGAGAAATCCGCACGAGAATACTTAAAACCAAATGTATTAACATTGGCTATGTTGTTACCTTCTACATCCATTGCGTATTGGTGTGCTTGGAGTCCTGAAACCCCAGCCCAAAGAGATCTCATCATAATTAAATCCTTTAAAAAATATTGCTTTGTGAATATCTCACAATCTTCTATTGCTTAGCAGATATAAAGCAATAAGTGTTCCAAAAATACAAATAAAATGAAATAAAAAAGTAAAAAATAAATCAAAAATTAGGTTTTAATGTGTAAAGTTTTTTAAAAATTACTCGATATAGTTAGTGAATCTTTTCAAAAATATTGCTTAATTAAGCGTGAGAAATCACGCTTAACTTTTATTAAAAATTTTTTAATGCAAGAATATTAAGATCTTTATTTTTAAAATCTTTATCGTTAGTGAATAAAATCATATTTTCTTGTTTGCAAATTTCTACTAAAGCTTTATCACATAAATCAATAGTTTCATTATCTAAAATTTTCGCAACAAAATTTTTATCAAAATCTACCATCACAAGAGAAAAATTTTCTAACAATGACTTGACAATATTAGCAATATCTTTTTCTATTTCTGAACCCTCTTTGCTATTTCTAAAATTTTTATACTTAAGTTGCCCATCTATCTCTTTTGCCTTTTCAAATTCAATTTTCATACAGCGACTATAAAATTCAGAAATATTTAAAAAACTAGTATAACACAGAGCTTTTGATTTTAAAAGCTCATTATACAAGCTAGCACATTCTTCTTGTAGCTTTTTATCACTTGGATAAAAAAGATAAATCAAAATATTAGTATCGAAAAATATTTTTTTATTATTTAGTGTAAAGATGTCCTTTAAATGATAAATAACAGACATCAATCTTCTTCTAAAATTTCTTTTATAGATTGGTTGATTTTGCCAGAGTTTTTGTAATAATTTTTAGCATTAGCTGTTACTCTTTTTAACATTGCTTTATCTTCATCTTTCATATTTTCAACACTCAATTTTTCTTTTATATATTCTTCACTAAAATCATTATATAAATTTCCTATAGCAGAATTTAAAAAAGCTGTTGTCAAAATATTAATATCCTTAAATGACAACACTACTTTATCTTCGGTTTCTAATACTTTTTTTATCTCTGTAAAAACTTTTTGTCCATCTTCAGATAAGATGCATTGGCTGTTTGTAAGTTGATTTATATTTATTGTTTTTGTTTGCATATTTTTTCCTTAAAATAAATCATCATCTTCTATTTTTAATTTATATGAGTTAGTATCATTTGTTTTAAATATCATATTAACCATACTACCATAAAATTCATAATCTAAAATATTGTATTTTTCTTCATTACCGCTCATTTCATATAAACAATCCCCACTTAAAATTTGTAGCTTTCCTTTATTTAACTTTATAAATTCCATTATAAGTTTAAAACCAAGACCTCCTGTTTGTTTTTTAGTTGTATTTCCCTCTTTTATAGCCCATTTGATAGCATTTTCGGAAGAAAATTTTTTCCCAGAATAATTATTTAATTTTTTAGCAAATCCTATTCCAGAATCAACAATAGAAAAATACAACTCATGTTCTTTCTCATCTAAAAAACTACAAATATAAATTTTATCACTTTCGCTATGTATATTTGCGTTATCAAAGATTTCAAAAATTGATTTTGCAATTTCTTTTTTTACCAATTTACTTATTTTTGGAAATTCTTTATGATCTAATATTACTGAATTAACATACTCCTTAAATACTTCACTTTTAGATTCTTCTTTTGTTTTTATATGGAAGTATTGTTTAAGTTTAGAATGTTTTGTGAAATTTCTTTCATAATTGAAATTTTCTAAAAATCCAATATTATGTAATTTTGAATTACTTGATTTAATAATAATATTATAAGCTTTTAAATATTTTTCTATATAAACACCCAACAAAGCGCATAAACTTACATCAAAAGAATCTTCAATTTGGATAATAATATTATCTGAAAAATTATATTCGGAAAATATTTTTCCAAACTTTAGAATTTTATTATAACCTTTCAAATCACTTTGAATATCTTTTAAAAGATGATGAATAAACATCTGTTTATTGATATTCATACTGTTTATTTTGAATTTCTTTCTTTTAATTTAGCAATCACATCATTTAAACTCAAATCCGCATCAGCTAATAACACTTCTAAATGATAAAGTAAATCAGCAGCTTCATTTATAAGCTCTTCTTTATCTTTAGCAGTAGCAGCTAAAGCAGTTTCAACGCCTTCTTCGCCTACTTTTTGCGCTATGCGTTTAGTACCTTTTGAAAAAAGTTCAGCCGTGTAAGAAGAACTTGCGCAAGTGTTTTTACGTGAATTAATCAGTCTTTCAAGACGCGATAAAAACACAAAATCAGCCTTTTTAGAAAGCGTTTCAAAACAAGAAGTATCACCTGTGTGACAAGTAGCGCCTTGAGCTTTTACAAGGATTAAAATACAATCTCTATCACAATCAAGCCCCATATCTATAATATGTAAAAAATTTCCACTTTGCTCACCTTTCATCCACAAACGCTCTTTAGTGCGTGAGTAAAATACAACCTTTTGATGCTTAAAACTCTCTCTTAATGCCTCTTCATTCATAAAACCTTGCATTAAAACTTCACAAGAATGATAATCTTGTATGATCACAGGAACAAGGTTATTAACCTTTTGCCAGTTAATGCTTTTTATAAATTCTTCTTCATTTATCTTCATAGCTTTTCCTTTTAAATACGAATTTGTATGCCTTGATCTTTTAAAAATAGTTTTAATTCTTTAATATCTATAAGTTTTTTATGAAACACAGAAGCTGCCAAAGCTCCATCAACACCAAGTTTAAAAGCGTCTAAAAAATGCTCTTTAGTCCCTGCACCACCACTTGCTACTAAAGGCACAGGACAAATTTGTCTAACTTTAGCAAGTTGATCAAGATCATAACCCTTTCTCATGCCATCTTGATTCATCATATTTAGCACGATTTCACCCGCTCCTAACTCGCATACTTGCTTTACCCATTCTAGTGTTTTTTTACCACTATGATGAGATTTGCTCTCATCTCCGGTGTATTTATAGACTAAAAGCTCATTGTTTTCATCTTTAAAAGTATCTATGCCTACGACTACACATTGTACTCCAAAGTTTTTTGCAAGGCGTGAGATCAAATCAGGGTCATTTAAAGCAGGGGAATTAATAGAAATTTTATCAGCACCATTTGCTAAAAGCTCTTTTGCATCATCTTCGCTTTTTATGCCCCCTGCAACGCAAAATGGTATAGAGATATTTTGTGCTACTTTGCTTACCCAAGTTCTATCAATACGCTCATTTTTAGCTGAAGCGGTTATATCATAAAATACAAGCTCATCAATGCCATTTTGTGAGTAAAATTTAGCAAGTTCTATGATATCGCCCATATCTTCATGGTTTTTAAACTGCACCCCTTTAACTACTCTACCATCTTTTACATCTAAACATGCGATTATGCGTTTTGCAAGCATTCTTGAGCCTCCTTTATGCTAAATTCTTTATCAAGCAAGGCTTTACCTACGATGATACCACTTACTATGCCATTTAACTTTTTAAAATCTTCTAAGCTCGCCACGCCTCCACTTGCTTGGGTTTGTAAATGTGGGAATTTCTCATGTAAAGCTTTATATAAAGTGATATTTGCTCCACTCATCGTGCCATCTTTAGAAATATCTGTGCATAAGATATGTTTTACATCTTTATAAAAATTTAAAAGCTCAAATAATTTTTCATCGCTTGTTTTACTCCATGCATCAACAGCCACAAAAAACTCATCTTTAATACAAATACTATCAAGCGCTAAGACTATATTTTCTACGCCAAATTCATTTAAAAGCTCTTGTGTAAAGGCTTTGTTTTTAACCGCTAAAGAGCCTATAACTACGCGTTTAACACCGCTATCAAACAAAGCTTTAACCTCATCTTTAGTGCGAATTCCTCCACCTACTTGAAGATTTACTCTAATTTTTGAAGCTAGCTTTTCTATGAGTTTTAGTTGTCTTTTACTAGGATCTTTTGCACCGCTTAAATCCACCAAATGAAGCCAAGCAATGCCTTGAGCCTCATACTCTTGAAATTTAGCTAAAGGATCAAAGCTGTATTCTTGCTTTTTAGCGTAATCTCCTTTATAAAGCCTTACCACTTTGCCATCTATTAAGTCTAATGCTGGAATGATTTGAGTTTGCATTTTTACCTACATATTTATGAAATTTTTTAATAATACTTCACCTGCTTCGCCACTTCTTTCAGGGTGAAACTGCACGCCATAAAAATTGTCTTTGTTTAAACTTGCACTAAATTTAGTAGAATACTCACACTCTGCAATGGTGTATTCATTTAAACTCACACAATAACTATGCACAAAATAAAAATAAGCTCCATCTAAGCCTTTAAAAAGCTCATGAGAGCTAAAGACTTGATTCCATCCCATATGTGGGAAAGTAAAATTTGCTTTTTCTTGGAATTTTTGTGTCTCAAAAGGCATAATACCAAGTGTTTTTTGGTGTAATTCTTCTGAAAATTTACCCAAAATTTGCATACCAAGACAAATACCTAAAAGTGGTTTTGTGGTAGTTTGGATAAAATTTTCTAAATTAAGTGCTTTTAGATTAGCCATTGCTTTAGCTGCTGTGCCAACTCCAGGAAGCAAAAGCTTATCTGCTTGTGAGAGTTCTTTTAAATCATGCGTGATAATACCTTTTTGCCCTAAACGCTCGAGTGCAAAAGCAAGAGAAGCTAAATTCGCACAACCTGTATCTATAATAGCTAGTTTCATATCATTCTCTCTTGAAATAAATTTGCTTTTGTTAAAACTTTCAAATCGTTAATCTTATTTTTAATCATTTGAAAATTTTTCTCTAACTCTATTTTACGATTTACAGAAATTTTAATAAATTCATCTTCTTTTTCAAAACCTATAAATTTTCTATTTAATAAATTAGCTGCAATCCCTGTAGTCGAACTTCCACTAAATGGATCGCAAATTAACGAATTTTCATTACTTGCCATTAAAATTAATCTAACAAGTAAAGGTAGTGGCTTTTGGGTGGGGTGTTTGCCATTATTTTTTTCCCACGGAGCTATAGCGCTAAATTGCCACACATCTCGCATTTGCTTATTTTCATTTAATTTTTTCATCAACTCATAATTAAATATATGTTTATGTTTAGGACTTTTTCTAGCCCATATAATCTGTTCTGTAGAATGAGTTAAATATCTACAAGAAAAATTAGGTGGTGGATTAGTTTTTTGCCAAGTAATAATATTTAAAATTTTAAAATCAAGTTTTTGTAAAATTCTGCCAAGAGAGAAAATATTATGATAAGTTCCGCTTATTAAAATACTTCCAGTATCTTTAAGTGCTATTTTTGCGTTTGAGATCCATTTTAAGTTAAACTCATCTATTTTTTCAATATCATCACCTTTATCCCATTGCCCCTTATTTACACTTACTATTTTACCACTTTGGATACTCAAACCATCATTAGATAAAAAATAAGGGGGATCTGCAAAAATTAGATCAATTTGATTTTCAAATTGAGGTAATAATTTATTACAATCATTTTGATAAAGCTGAAAAAGTTTATCTTTACTTGTAAAAATAGACTTAGACATTTTTTACCTTTAAGATAAAATTATTAATATTAGAAAGATTATAAATTTCTACTTTTTTATAAGCTTCTTCAAGTTTATTTTTAGCTTTTAACCAACCTTGACCATCTGTTATCCATATAAATTCATATTGAGAAAACCGATCAAATTTAGGAGCTAGTTCTTGATAAGCTCTGGCAACTTCATTTAATTTACTTCCCGCACCTGCATAAAAATTACATTCTATAAAATAAGTTTTTTTAGAAGCAAAAATTACAAAATCAAATTTTTTTATATCTTCACCAAAAGCTTTATGAAGTTCAGGAAATTTTTTAATATTTACCTGCTCTTCAAATTTTAAACAATGTGGAGTAAAAATTTCTTTTAATTGCATTTCCATTATTTTACCACTACGATTTTTTCTCGCATTAGTATCAAGCCCCACTTCTATTCCGAATACATAATCATTTAAATTTTTAATCTCATGAGTAGAAAAAATTTCTAACAAGCCTGTTTCGCAAATAAAATTATAAACACTATCTGAATTTTTAAAATACCCTTCCAAAGATACAAAATTTGAAAATTGATTTATAACAATGTCTTTTTTATCTTTATCTCTAACCGCAATTAATACATTTAAAACATTAAAAGCTTTTGGATATTCTTCAAAAAGTTCTTCTATAGATTGCCTTAATTCATTTTCGCTTTTTCCTAGTAGAAAATTTAAATGATTAAGATAGATGCTAATTTTATTTTTATTTCTTAAGCATTTTTCCCAATCTACATAAAAATCTAAATGTCTATTTGTGGCTTGCAAACTATTTATAAATTTTTCAAAACTAAGTTCGTTTTTCATATCACTCCTTTTGAGCTTGCTAGGTTTTCATTTTCTATTTTTATAGCCATTTTTAAAGCTCTTGCAAAAGCTTTAAAAAGTCCTTCGGCTTTGTGATGATCGTTTTTGCCTTTAACTTTTAAATGCAAACTCGCACCCATAGCATAGCTTAGTGAGTAGAAAAAATGCTCTATCATTTCTGTGCTTAATTCTCCAAGTTTTTCTTTTTTAAATTTAGCCTTATAAACTAAATGCGGTCTATTGCAAAAGTCAATCGCACAACTTGCCAAGCACTCATCCATAGGTAAAACAAAGCCATATCTTGTAATGCCTATTTTTTGATCTAGTGCATTTTTAATAGCCTCGCCCAAAGCAAGTGCGACATCTTCTACGCTATGGTGTTCATCAACTTCTAAATCCCCTTTGCATTTTATCTCTAAAGATATATTCGCATGCGTAGCAATTTGCTCTAACATATGATCAAAAAATGCGATATTTGTTTTTATATTAGCTTTTGTTTTTTCATTAAAAGCTATTTTAACTTGAATTTGGGTTTCTTTGGTATTACGCTCTATACAAGCACTGCGGTAATTTTGCAAGATAAAATCAGCGATTTGCTCCCAGTTAAAATCGTTTTTGTCATATTTTAAACCTTGAATTTCAAGATTTTGCGCTAAAAGCATATCGCTGTCTCTATCGCCTATGACAAAACTTTTGTTTTTATCATAAAGTTTATTTTTGATATAGTTTTCAAGCATGGCAGTTTTTGGCTTCCTGCAGGCGCAATTTTCATGCTCAAAATGCGGGCATATAAAGATATCTTCAAATTCTATACCACAACTTTGAAAAACACTTAGCATTTTTTCATGAGCCTTGTCAAAATTTTCCTTAGGAAAAGAATTTGTGCCTAGGCCGTCTTGATTACTCACCATAACAAATTTAAAACCAAAATTTTTTAACTTTAAAAGTGCATTGATGGCACCTTTTTCAAACTCAAGCTTTTCTAAAGAATCGATTTGAAAATCATCTTTTGGCTCATCAATGAGCGTGCCATCTCTATCGATAAATAAAATTTTTGCACTCATTTTAGACTTTCTAATCTTAAACTCACGGCGTTTTTATGCCCATCAAGCCCTTCAGCTGCTGCTAAAACTTCCACCACAGGCCCAAGTTTTTTAAAGCCTTCTTTACTAAGTTCTTGCACGGTCATTCTTTTCATAAAATCAGCAAGCCCTAATGAAGAATAAGACTTAGTAAAACCATAAGTTGGCAATACATGATTTGTCCCACTTGCATAATCTCCCATGGATTCTGGAGAATACTCACCTAAAAATACCGAACCTGCATGCATAATATCATCAAGTAAGCTAGATGGATTTTGTGTATGAATGATCAAATGCTCGGGTGCATAGTCATTTGAAATACTTATGGCATGTTTTATATCTTTTGCAAGAATGATTTTAGAGTGTGCTAAAGATTTTGAAGCAATTTCTTTACGCGAGAGTTTTTCAAGCTGTAAAGCAACTTCATTATCTACTTCTTTGGCTAATTTTTCACTTGTACAAACTAAAATCGCTTGAGAATCTGCTCCATGCTCAGCTTGTGAGAGTAAATCTGAAGCTATAAATTTAGCATTAGCAAACTCATCTGCTAAAACTAACACTTCAGAAGGCCCTGCTTGCATATCAATAGCTACTCCATGATTATTAACTTGCTTTTTGGCTTCAGTTACAAAGGCATTTCCTGGACCAAAAATTTTATCTACTTTTTGCACACTTTGCGTTCCATAAGCAAGTGCTGCTATGGCTCCTGCTCCACCTATTTGATACACTGCATCAACTTCACAAAGTTTTGCTACAAAAGCAATAGCAGGGTGCAGTGGCGCTGGGGAAGCTAAGGCTATGAATTTACATTTTGCAATTTTAGCTGGGATAGCTAGCATGAGTGCGGTTGAAAAAAGTGGCGCTAAGCCTCCTGGTATATAAAGCCCTACTTTTTCAATGGCTCTTGTTAGCACCTTGCAAGTTACCCCTTCAAAGGTTTGAACTTCTATGGTTTTACTTTCTTGAGCTTTGTGGAATTTATAGATATTTTCATAAGCTATTTTAATAGCTTGTTTTAACTCATCATCAATTTGCTCTGCTAAACTGCTAAGCTCTTCATCGCTTAGTTTTATAGAATTTAACTCTACTTTATCAAATTTTATGGCCATTTGTTTTAAAGCTGTATCGCCATTTATTTTGACGTCTTCAATGATTTGTTCTACTATGGTTTTAACCTGTACATTAGCACTCATAGCAGGACGCTTGAGTGCTAATTCTTGTTCGCTTTGGTTTAATTTTTCAAAATCCAGTATTTGCATGTTTATCCTTTAAGAGAGCATTTTTTCAATAGGTAAAACTAAAATCGCGCTTGCACCTTCTTTTTTTAAAGCTTCCATAGTTTCCCAAAATAAATTTTCTTGACTTACCATATGTAGCGCCACTCTAGCTTTATCATTTTCTAAAGGTAAAATCGTAGGTTTTTCAACACCTGGTAACAAGGCTGTAATTTTTTCTAGCTTTTCAATAGGAGCATGCAACATGATGTATTTTGACTCTCTTGCTTGCATAACTCCATGAATTCTAATGAGTAATTTATCGATTAATTCTTGTTTGTGTGAAGCTAAACTTTCTTTTCTTTGGATAATACAAGCTTTTGACTTATAAATTACCATAACTTCTTTAAGTCCATTTGCTTTTAAAGTAGCTCCACTTGAAACCAAATCACAAATTCCATCGGCTAAATTTGCACTTGGTGCTACTTCAACTGAGCCTGTTAACATACAAGTTTTATAAGGAATGTTATTTTCTTCCATAAAACGCTTTAAAAGCTGTGGATAAGAAGTTGCTATGCGTAAATTTTTAAAACTTTCTATACCTTTATACTCACTAGTTTCTGGCAATGCTAAAGACAAACGACACCCACCAAAATCAAGCTTTTTAAGCATTATAAAATCTGCATTTTCGTTTTTTGATTTTCTTTCTAACTCATTTTCTTCTAAAACATTTTCCCCAACTATGCCAAGATCTACTACCCCATCAAAAATTAATCCTGGTATATCATCATCTCTTACTCTAAGTAAATCAATAGGTAGATTTGTAGAAAAAGCAATCAAGCTTTGATCGTGTATGCGAAGTTTTACACCTATAGACTCAAGCAAGGCGATAGAATCTTTACTTAAACGACCTGATTTTTGTATAGCTATGCGTAATCTTGAATTTTCTTGCATTTTTTTCCTTTTTTGTAGTTAAAAGATTAATAGTAGCAAAAAATGGATAAAAATACAAAAAATAGTAAGTAAATAAATAAAAATAAGAAGTTTTTAGCCTTTAAAAAGGCTAAAAATTAAGCTACGAATTCGATGAAAGCCATTTCTGCAGCATCGCCACGGCGAATTCTTGTTTTAATAATTCTTGTATAACCACCGTTTCTATCTGCAAATTTAGGTGCGATTTCTGTTACAAGTTTATTTGTAGCTTCCTTATCTTGTAAGCTAGCAAAAACTGCTCTGTGAGCATTGAAATCACCTTTTCTTGCACGAGTGATCAATCTTTCAACATAACCTCTTAATTCTTTTGCTTTAGGTAATGTTGTTTCTATTTTACCTGCTTTAATAATAGCAATGGTAAGGTTTTTTAATAAGGCTGCACGGTGAGTAGAAGTGCGACCTAACTTTCTATATCCATGTCTATGTCTCATTGATTATCCTTCATTTTGTGCTTTTAATTCTGTAATTTTTTTCTTTAGCGTTTCTTTTGCACTATCACTGAGTTTTGAATTTCCTATAGGGAAACCTATAGATTCCATTACGCTTTTAATCTCATCTAAAGATTTTTTACCAAGATTTTTTAAATCTGCAAGTTCACTAACACTCATTAAAGCAAGCTCGCCGATATAAACCACATTTGCTTTTTCTAAGCAGTTAAAACTTCTTGCACTTAAATTTAACTCAGTTATATTTTGAAGTAATTTTACATGTTCTACTTCATTATTTGGTGTTTGACTTCTTACAACGCTTTGTGCATTAGTGATTTTATCAAACACTGATAATTGTTTATACATTGCTTCTAAAGCATTTTTAAAAGCATCACTTGGTGAAATTTGACCATCGGTTGTGATTGTAAAAACAACTTTTTCATAATCTGGATTATCTTCAAAAAGCACTTTTTCTATATCATAAACCGCATGTTTTACCGGAGTAAAGAATGCATCAAGTGCTATAAATTCAGGATCTAAGAAATTTTGAATTTCTTCAGAAGGCACATAACCTATACCTTTTTCAACAATTAAAGTAAATTCTAAATCTGCATCTTCATTAATCGTTGCAAGATAGCTATCTGCATTCACAACTTCAACAACTTCATTGTCTAAGTCTTTTCCGCAAATTTCTTTTGGTCCTTTAAAACTAAAAGTTACGATTTCTTTTTCAGAATCTGTTTTTAGTTTAAATCTTAATTTTTTTAGATTGATAATAAACAATGCTACATCTTCAAGCATACCACGCATACTATCAAATTCATGTGCTACGCCTTTGATTTTAACTCCTGTTGGAGCAAAACCTACTGTGCTTGAATAAAGCAAACGACGCAAAGGATGCGCCAAAGTAATAGCATAGCCGATTTCAAAAGGCCATGCACTTACTTTTGCTACTGTATCACTGATATTTTCAATACTAAACTCTGTTGGTGTATAAGCAGAAGTTGTAATATGTCTCATATCAAAAACCTTTATTATTTAGAGTACAACTCAACGATATATCTTTCCTCAACTGGAATGATAACTTCTTCTCTTTCAGGTTTTCTTGTAAAAATTCCAAATCTTTTATCTTTTTCTACATCAACCCAAGCAACTATACCAGTTTGAGCAGTAAGCTCGATCGCTCTTGAAATTTGAGGATTGTTTTTGCTTTTTTCAATCACTTCAATTTTTTGACCTGCTTCTACTCTATAACTAGGAATATCCACTCTTTTACCATTTACTAAAATATGTCCATGAGTTACAAGTTGTCTAGCAAAACGACGTGTTGTAGCAAAACCCATTCTATAAACAACATTATCTAGTCTTTGTTCTAAAAGCTGAATTAAAAGTGCACCGGTGTTGCCATCTTTTCTAGCAGCTTCACTAAATAATCTTCTAAATTGTTTTTCGCTAACCCCGTACATAAATTTAGCTTTTTGCTTTTCTCTTAATTGAAGTCCGTATTCGCTAATTTTAGCTTTTCTTTGTCCATGCTGACCTGGTGCGTAAGGGCGTTTATCTAAAGCACTTTTACCTGCTAATCTTCTTTCGCCTTTCATTGCCAAGCTTACGCCAAGTCGTCTTTCTAATTTCTCTACTGGTCCTCTATATCTTGCCATTATAATTCTCCTAAATCTTATATCTTATTCTTAGACACGACGACGTTTTGGTGGTCTACAACCATTATGAGCTAATGGGGTAATATCTTTTAAGAAAGTTACTTTAATACCTTCCATAGCACCTACACTCTTAACCGCTGTCTCACGACCACTTCCTGGTCCTTGTACTTTAATACCTACTTCTTTAATACCATGTTCTTTTGCTTTATTTAAAGCATCCTCTACTGCTTGTTGTGCTGCATAAGGAGTTGATTTTTTAGAACCTTTAAATCCTAAACCACCTGCACTACTCCAAGCAATAGCATTTCCCATTTCATCAGTTACAGTAACCATAGTATTATTAAATGTTGCACTGATATAAACTATACCTTTAGCTATATTTTTTTTAACTACTTTTTTCTTAACTACTTTTCTTTTTGCCATTTTCTATCCTTATGATTTTGCACCAACGGTTTTTCTCTTACCTTTTCTAGTTCTGGCATTTGTTTTAGTTTTTTGACCACGAACTGGTAAGCCTTTTCTATGTCTTAAGCCTCTAAAGCTTCCTAGATCCATCAATGCTTTGATATCCATAGCAACTTGTTTTCTAAGATCACCCTCAACCATATAATTTTCTTGAATTTCTTTACGGATAGCTGCTGCTTCATCTTCACTTAGCTCATGAACTCTTTTATCATAAGAAATTCCTGTTTTATCTAAGATTTTTCTTGAAGTATGTAAACCTATACCATAAATATAAGTCAAGCCATATTCAATTCTTTTTTTCTTTGGTAAATCCACACCTGCAATACGAGCCATAAATTATCCTTGTCTTTGTTTGTGTTTTGGATTTTCGCAAATAATGCGAACTACGCCTTTACGACGAACTACTTTGCATTTGTCACACATCTTTTTAACAGATGGTCTAACTTTCATGCTTTACTCCTGTTATTGTAAATTCCACTTTTTTACAACTGCACCAGGTTTTTAGAGCAACCAACTATTTTCAAAATAAGTGGTGATTTTGAAAATACTTCTTCATACAGTTTTATTGCAATTTCTGCAAAAGTGCTAATTATACTTTACTTTTGCTTTTAAACAACTTAGACTTATTTGTATCTAAATGTAATACGACCCTTATCTAGACTATAAGGCGTTAGCTCTACTTTAACTCTATCGCCAGGCATAATCCTAATATAATGCATACGCATCTTACCTGCAATATGACAAAGTATCACATGTTTATTATCTAATTCAACTTTAAAAGTTGCATTAGGTAAAGCTTCAATTACATTACCATCAATTTCGATAATATCATCTTTTGCCAATGCATTCTCCTTTCTATTAAAATACAAAACTATTATTTTAACACAATTTTTCTTTTTAAATTTTTAATATTTTTTGACAAACTATGATATTTTTTTACTATAATTATAAAATTACTACAAAAAAAGAGAGTATTTAAATGCCAAAAAGTTTAAAAAGAAGTGATTATAAAACTCTTTCCTTATCTTCTTTAGGTGGAGCTTTAGAATTTTATGACTTTGTGATTTTTGTCTTTTTTGCTAATTATATTTCAAGAAATTTTTTTCCAAGTGATATGAGTGATTTTTGGAAACTTTTAAATACTTATGGAGCTTTTGCAGCAGGATATTTAGCTAGACCACTTGGTGGTATAGTTATGGCTCGTTTTGGCGATAAATTTGGTCGTAAGAAAATGTTTATGCTAAGTATATTGCTCATGGTGCTTCCAACTTTTTCTTTAGCTTTTATACCTACTTTTGAAAACATAGGTTATTTGGCTCCTATTTTTTTACTACTTGTTAGAATAGCTCAAGGTATAGCTATAGGAGGGGAATTGCCTGGTGCTTGGGTATTTGTGAAAGAGCACGCACCTGATGGTAAAGATAGTTTTTATATTAGCGCTATTAATGCCTCCATGGCTTTTGGTATCCTTTTAGGATGTTTTGTTGCGCTAGTAATTAACCATTGCTTTGATCAAGAATCAATTTATGATTATGCTTGGCGTATTCCATTTGCTATAGGTGGTATTTTTGGCATTATTTCAATATATCTAAGAAAATTTCTAGAAGAAACACCTGTTTTTCAAAAAATGTACCAAGAAAATAGCTTAGAAAAATTTCCTTTAAAAACATTTTTTAAAGAGAAAAATATTTTTTTAGATATCATCGCCTCTATGCTTTTGACATGGATGCTTACAGCTTGTGTGATCATACTTATTTTACTTATGCCAAATTTTATACCTGAAGTTTTAGTTCTTGATAAAACAGATGCTATTTTAATACAAATGATTGCAATAGTAATTTTATCTTGCGGAACCTTGCTTGCTGGAATTTGGGTAGATAAATTTGGTTTTTTAACCACTAGTTTGATTTTTACAATAGGTTTTAGTCTTTCTTGCTTTTTTTATTTTTATTTTTTCTATGCACAAATTTTACATTTGAGTATATATTTTTATTTTATAGCATGTTTTTTTGGTGGTATTAATGCTTTAGCACCTATTTTAATGTGTAAAATTTTTAAACCAAGTATTCGTTTTAGTGGAATTTCTTTTTCTTATAATATAGCTTATGCCATAGCAGGTGGCTTTACACCTCAACTTGTATTTGCATTACACTCTTTAGCTATAAAACCTGAAAATCCTTTTATATATGGAATTTTTATTTATATTTTATTTCTTTCACTAATAGCGTTGCTAGCCACTGTGCTTACTTATAAGAGATTAAGATTTTAATGTTATAATTAAGAAAAATTATTAATTAAAAATTTATAAAAATAAAGGAAAATGATTATGAAAATTTTTATTATTTTAATATTTTCTTTACTACCGCTTTTAGCACTTGAAATGATCACACCTATACCAGAAAGCATACCTTATGATAAAGAAAAAGCTATCTTAGGGAAAAAACTTTATATGGATACAAGTTTATCAAAAGATAAAAAAGTATCTTGCAATAGCTGTCATGATATTGCGAATTTTGGAGTAGATAATAAAACTTTTTCAACAGGTACTAATGGTATAGTAGATGAACCATTCCATACCCCTACAAATTTCAATGCTGTTTTTAATCTAGCGCAATTTTGGAGAGGTAATGCAAAAGATTTGCAAGATCAAGCTAAACATCCTTTACTAAATCCTAAAGAAATGGGTTTAAAAGATGCAGATGAAGTGGTGCAAATAGTAAAAGCTAACCCAATTTATGAAAAAGAATTTAAAAGACTTTACGGAGAAATAACCTTTGATAATATAACACATGCTTTAGCTGAATTTCAAAAAACCTTACTTACTCCAAATTCACCTTTTGATCGCTATTTAAAGGGTGATAAAAACGCTATAAGTGAGCAAGCAAAAAGAGGTTATAATGCCTTTTTATCAAATGGTTGTATAGCTTGCCATCAAGGACAGAATGTAGGTGGTAATATGTATCAAAAAATGGGAGTATTTGTGCCTTATGATAATGGAACAAACTGGAAAGGGCGCTACGAAATCACTCAAGATCCTCATGATCAATTTGTAGTAAAAGTCCCAAGCCTTAGAAATATAGCTAAAACTGCTCCTTATTTTCACGATGGCTCCATGCCAACACTTGATGCTTGTGTGCAATTTATGGCGTATTATCAACTTGGTAAATTTTTAGAGCAAGATGTGGTTGATGATATAGTTGCGTTTTTAAATTCTTTAACAGGAGAATACCATGACCCACTCAAATAAAAAATCTTTTTCTTTTTTAAAACAGTTTATTGCATTATCAATAGTGGTTTTGGTATTGCTTTTAACTCTAACACTATTTATTTTTAATACTTACAATACTACAAAAAGAAATTCACTCATCATGGGTTCATTTCAAAAATTAGAAATTCTAGATACCAAAATAGATGAGATTTTTAAAAATAAACTCAACTTGCAAAACTATGATACTAGTGTTGCTTTAGTGCAAGATTTTGAAAATACTTTAGCAATTTTGAAAGCTAATAAAATAGACATCAAAAAAATACAAACAATTTTTGAGAAAAAAAACACTCAATTACAACATTTCAAATCAGCTAATTCCATTGCTATAAACTCAAAACTATACCTTTATGAAATTCAACAAGAAATCATCAAGCAAACAAGTCAAATAGCACTCAATACTCAAGAAGCTAAACAAATAGATTACACAGGAGATATATTAAGTATTATAGGAACTATGGATATATTAGAGCCTTTATCACAAAATAGACTACAAAATCTTGTCACAAATTTGAATGCAAAAAATTCTCAATTGCCACAAGAATTATTTGAGCTTTTTAGCACACATTGTAAAATGATACTAAATCAAATAAAAGTTTTAAAAGATAATTCTCAAAGTTTTCTTGACCAAGAACTACAAAAAGAAATCATCGCTCATAAAAATTTAATTGCACAAGAAATTAATCTTAACAACAAATATAATCTTTACACCGCTATAGGAATTTTCTTATTTATTTTAACTGTGTTGGTATTTTTTATATTACTAACATTAAAAAAAGTAATTATACCTATATCTTTGCTAGAAAAACTAAGTGCAAACTTAGCTGGTGAGCATGCAAATTTAAGTGCAAGATTAGACATTGATAAAAAAAGTGAATTAGCTACAAGTGCTGGTTATATAAACTCTTTTATACAAATAGTACAAAATTCAGTTTTAGAAGCTATACAGACTGCAAATTCAAGCCATAAAAGCTCACAAAAACTTTCTCAAAATGCTGAAGTTTTACAGCAAAGCTCACTTTTGCAGCATGAGCAAATTTCTAATGTTCATGAAATAAGTTCTGTTTTAGAAAGCCATATAGACTTAACTCAAAACCTAGCTAAAAACACTATAAAAGATATGTATGACATGCAAGAAGTTATGGGTGAAGTTGAGACCACTCTTAAAGAATTAGTAGAACTTATATTATTAAGTGGCGAAAAAGAACAAAGTGTCTTAAGCGCTATGGATATGCTAGTGCAAAGTGCTGACAGTATAGTAGAGGTTACCACTACTATAAAAGATATAGCAGATCAAACCAACTTACTAGCTTTAAATGCAGCTATTGAAGCAGCGCGTGCGGGTGAGCATGGACGTGGCTTTGCTGTTGTTGCTGATGAAGTTAGAAACCTAGCTGATAAAACCACAAAATCCCTAGTTGCTATAGAAACTACCGTAAGAACTATAGTACAACAAATCAATGACAACAAAAGCTTAATGGATGGGATTCATCAGTCCATGAATGATACTTCTAATAAAGCTAATATCTTACAAGGTGAGGTTGGAACGTCTATAGAAAAATTAAAAACAAGTATTCATTCTACTAAAATCATGGAAGAAAAAAGTGATGAATCAAAAGCTAAAATGAATGAACTAGAACAAAATATAGAAAAAGTAACTGAACTTGCAAATTGTGTTAAAAATTACTCACTTGATTTAACACAAATTTCACAAGATGTTTTAGAAAATGCTTCTAAACTTTCAGAAAAATTAAAAACATTCGAGTAAGAAAGATTAAACTTTCTTACTTAGATAAAATATCTGCTTTACCATTTATAATAGCAACACAATGCTCATAATGAGCCGCATTTAAACCATCTTTACTTCCTGCTTCCCAATTACCTTTTAAATGTATTGGTGTACCATCTTTTTGGCATACCATAGGTTCTATGCAAAATACCATGCCATTTTTTATTTTAGGGCCACTTTTTGCACTAGCACCTGGTTCTAAATAATTTGGAATTTCAGGCTCACCGTGAGGTTTTTTACCTATACCATGACCACAATAACCTTTCAAAGGCACAAATCCTCTTTTAGTGATAAACTCGCCAAGCTCATATGAAAGCTCTTTAAAACGCATACCTTCTTTGATAATATCTATAGCATAATACAAAGCATCTTTAGCACAAGCAATTAACGCTTCATCGGTGGCTGAAATTTTACCTATAGGTATAGTCCTTGCTGCGTCTCCATAATATCCATCTATACAAGTACCTACATCAAGCCCTAAAATATCACCTTCTTTTAAAATACGCTCATCACCTACGCCATGAATGCAAGCTTGATTAAGCGAGATGCAAATACTACCTGGAAAACCATACAAACCTTTAAAAGATGGTTTTGCACCATGATCAAGTATAAATTCTTCTGCTTTAATATCAATTTCTTTTAAGCTCATACCTGGAACTATAATACCCTCTAGATAATCAAGCGTTCTAGCTACAAGCTCATTTGCTTTGCGTAGTTTTTCTATTTCTGCTGGTTTTTTAATTTCTATCATTTATATTTTCCTTAAAATTTTTAAAAATTTAGCATTTATGCGCTTTTAAAAGCTTTAAGGAAAAAACCTTAAGTTCTAAAACTTAAGGTTTTAGCATACACTTGTAAGATTGGTAGCTAAGCCACCTAAAGAAGTTTCTTTGTATTTTGAGTTCATATCCTTGCCGGTTTCATACATAGTTTTTATAACCTCATCAAGACTTACTTTTGGAGTTGATTTTCTACTCATTGCCATTCTAGCGGCTGAAATAGCTTTAATCGCTCCAAAAGCATTTCTTTCTATACAAGGAATTTGCACCAAACCACTTACTGGATCACAAGTTAGCCCCAAATGATGCTCCATTGCAATTTCAGCAGCATTACAAGCTATCTTTGCATCAAAACCCATCACAGTAGCCATAGCTCCTGCTGCCATAGAACTTGCACTGCCAATTTCAGCTTGACAGCCAGCTTCAGCACCGCTTATGCTTGCATTTTTCTTATAAAAAGAGCCTATTAACATAGCAGTAAGTAAAAAATTAATAGCTTTTTCATCGTTAAAGCCAACCGTGTGATTTTTAAGATAGAGCATTACAGCAGGCACAACAGCACATGCTCCATTAGTTGGAGCAGTTACCACTCTAGCTCCACTTGCGTTCTCTTCTGCAATAGCAATAGCATATAAAGAAATAAAATCAATAATTCCTAAAGGATCACTTGTCATAGCCAAACGCTCATTTAGTCCTTTCGCACGGCGTTTTAAATGTAAATTTCCTGGAAGGAAATCTGAACTTGGATGAATACCATTATAATAAACCTCTTGCATTACTTCCCAAATTTCTAAACAATAAGCTCTAATTTCTTCTTTGGTGTGAAATTGAAGCTCATATTCATAAGAAAGTTTTGCTAGATCCCATGATTTTTCTTCGCAAATCCTTAAAGCATCGCTTGCATTATTAATATCAAGTTCTAATTTAGTATGTTTTTGCTCACAAGCTCCATCTTTGTGTTTTTGAAGCTCAGCTTCACTCATAACAAAACCACCGCCCACTGAATAATAAATTTCTTCAGCAATGATTTCTCCGTTTTCATCATAAGCGCTTACTCTTAACCCATTTTCATGCAAAGGTAGAAAATCTTTTTCAAAAATCAAATCTTTATCATAATCAAAACTTAATTCTTTTTGAGCATTTAAAACCAAAATTTTATCTTGCAAAATTTTATTAAAAACGCGATCTTGCAAAGCAGCATTGAGTTCTTTTGCCCTTAAGCCACTCAAGCCCCATATAATAGCCTTATCACTTAAATGGCCTTTACCAGTAAGCGATAAAGAGCCATAAAGTTTGATTTGAATTTTTGTAATTTGTGTGATTTTATCTTTAATTTTTTCACAAAACATATTCCCTGCTAACATTGGTCCTAAGGTATGAGAAGAAGAAGGACCAACACCAACTTTAAATATACTTAAATTACTACTCATTCACTAGCACCTTAAAAAGTATAAATTACAGTGATGATTGTCAAAATACCTGTGATAAACACAAACGCATCTAAGGCTTTGTTTTGGAATTTCTTCATTTTAGAAACAGTGTAAATTGCAATCATAGGCATTAAGAATAAAATCGCAGCAATAATTGGACCACCTAAGCTTTCAATAAAGCCTAAAATACTTGGATTTACATAAGCAGTAATTAGCATAACAATATACATTACTAAAGTTGAGTAAACTGCGATTTTTTTCAAATCAGGATTTTCATTGCCTGCTAATTTGCAGCATTTTCTAACTATACCATAAGCACCCTCTCTAGCACCAAAATAATGTCCAAAGAATGAACTAGAAATTGCTAAAAATGCGATTAATGGACCACCATAAGAAATAAATGGATTATCAAGTTTGTTAGCAAAATAAGAAAGAACAGGTATATTTTGCGCTCTAGCTTCAGCAAGTTCTGCAGGAGTTAAAGAAAGCACGCAAGATACCACAAAAAACATAACAAAGGCAAGTAGCATTACAGAAGTTCTAAACAATACTTGATTTGCTTTTTGTACTGAATTTTCAGGATATTGTCTTTTTACACTTAAAGAAAAAGTAGAAATTGCTGGTGAGTGATTAAAAGAAAACACTAAAACTGGTAAAGTTAGCCATACTATAGTAATAAATTCTTTTGTTCCAGGAATAGCACTAAAACTTTCAAATGACCATTGTGGGATAAGATATAAAGAAAATAAAAATAAAATAGCACATAAAGGATACACAAGCCATTCACATACTTTAGTGATTAATTCTTCACTAAAAAGCATAATAAGCATAAAAATACTTACCAAAACAAAAGCAAAAACTGCTCTATAAAAAGGAAGCAAATTAGCTATAGTTTTTCCTTGCTCATTAACACTTGTTTGATACATAGCACTAATTGCATTTGCAAAAGAACCATTTGGATCTAAAAGTGGCAAGAATTGATTATAAATAAAACTCTCAAAAGTATTAGTTATACCTACACAATATGCTAAACAAATTGGAAAAATTGCAAAGAAATAAAGCACAGAAATAAAAATACTTACTTTTCTACCAAAATATTCTTCAGCCGCATGAGTAATGTCTTTATCATTGCCATTTGCTTGGCACACAAAACGACTTAAAGCTCTATGGCTTAAATATACCATTGGAAAAATAATCAAAGCCATTACAACAACCGGCCAAAAGCCACCAACACCTGCCTTAATAGGTAAAAATAAAATCCCCGCACCAACTGCAGTCCCAAAAAGAGAAAGCATCCAACGCGTATCAAAAGAATTCCACTTAAGATTGTCCACATTTTCTCCTTGTAAAAAATAATAAAAAAAGCTTTTACCTAAAAAACTTTTTGTATTATTTTACAAATACGCTCTAGCATAATTTGGCATAATTTTTTCTCTTTCATTTAAAGCAACTGCGGCTTCATTTGCAAAATTTGGATTTCTTAGTAATTTTCTACCATAACAAACCAAATCACACACCTCACCCAAAAGCAAAGCCTCACCTTCGCTAGCGCTATTTATAAGACCCACACAAGATATAGGAATTTTAACAACTTCTTTTAAGGCCTTAGCATAAGGAGCTTGATAAAGTGGTGCTATGTTGGGTACTA
Organism: Campylobacter sp. S4:11; assembly: GCF_024723695.1. Lineage (NCBI taxonomy): Bacteria > Pseudomonadati > Campylobacterota > Epsilonproteobacteria > Campylobacterales > Campylobacteraceae > Campylobacter > Campylobacter sp. S4:11. The sequence continues at coordinate 50,242 of NZ_JANQDC010000003.1, forward strand.
AAGAAGGTTTATTGATATTTCCTCCCGCTGAAACATCTAGCATATCAATGCCTAATTTTTCTAAAATCAAGGCAAGTTTTTTACTATCTTCTAAATTCCAACCACCCTCTTGCCATTCTGTGGCTGAAATTCTTACAAATAAAGCAATATCAACTTCTTTTTTTATACGCTTAATAATATCACACAAAAGACGTGTTCTATTTTCAAAACTGCCACCATATTCATCGTCTCTTTGATTTGATAAAGGCGATAAAAACGAACTAAGCAAATACCCATGAGCACTATGAAGCTCTACTGCGTCATAACCTGCTTCTTTAGCCCTTTTAGCACTTTGAATAAATTCTTGCTCAATTTGTAAAATTTCATCTTTGCTTAAAACATGAAGTTTGGAAAATTTTTCACTAAAAGCTATATTGCTTGGAGCTTTTGATATGGCTTCTTTGCACGAATTTTTACGGCCACTGTGATTTAACTGAATGGCGATTTTAGCACCAAAATGATGACAAAGCTCAACAAGCTCTTTATGTCCTTGAATTTGAAAATCCCCCCAAAGACCTATATCATTATCAGCAATTTTTGCATTTTCATTAATCGCACAAGCTTGAACTATAATAAGCCCGACACCGCCCAAAGCTCTAGCTCCATAATGCATCAGGTGAAATTGATTAATCTTGCCATCTAAAACTTGTGTTTCATACATATCCATAGGGGGCATTACAATGCGATTTTTTACATAAAAATTTCCAATTTTTAGCTCACTTAAAAATAAAGACATAATACCCCTTGAAATATTTTTATATTACTATAATAGAAAAAAATTAATTTTTCTTAAAACATATAGCAATTTTAACTAATATTATTATTTTTAATAAATAATTATTGAAAAAATATTTTTTGACTATATTTTTTTATCTTAATAATAATACTTCAAATATAAAAACATTCTATTATTTTTAAAAGAAAATAAATTTCAAAATACAAAAGTGTAAAAATCACACAATTTAATCAAATAAGCTTTTCTCAAAACACTTTAACATAAAGCTTTTGCGGTGTAAGGGCGAATAACCAAATGTTTTAATCTTTTCTATATGAGCTTTTGTACCATAACCTTTGTGTTTATCAAAATCATAACTATTATATAGTTTAGAAAAATAACACATTTTTTGATCACGACTTACCTTGGCTAATATGCTAGCTGCTGAAACCTCTTGTACCTTCATATCAGCTTTAATCATAGTTTTAATACCCAAAACTCCATAATTTAAATTTCCATCATATAAAATATCATCTTGATTATAATGTTTTTTAATAATTTTTAAAGCCAGTTGCAAACACTGACTAAGCCCCAAAGTATCAATTTGCAAAGGCGAAAAAGCAAGGATTAAAAAATTTGAATGATGAAGAATTTGCTCATATAGCTCTTCTCTTTTTTTTGCACTTAATTTTTTAGAATCAGCTAAACCATCAATTTCTTTAAAAAGCTTACAAGCCCCTATATGCATATCTCCAGCTAAGGCTCCACGCCCAGCCTCATCTACTCCAACTAAAGCCATTATTTTTCCTTTATAATAGTGTATTTTTCAACTAAATTTTCCAAAGAATAATTCATATTAGCAGGAGAGCTTGAAGGAAGTTCAAAAAAATTTTTATCAGGATAAAATTTAGTAAAATATTTACTTGCAACTTTACCTAAAACACAAATTTTTTCTATATTTGCCTTATCTAAAATAATATTTATATCATTTGCTTTGGCATAAGAAATAGTTTTATCATCTGAATTTTTTATCTTACAACTTGCTATAACATCCCAAAGTGCTATATGATTTGCTTTTAAGAAAGACTTTTGAACTTGTACTGTTTTTAACTCACACTCAAATAATATTTCAAAAATACGCCAAAAACGATTTTTGCTATGTTGATAATAAAAATTTTCTTCTCTTGATTTAATAGATGGAAAAGAACCTAGTATTAAAACTTTTGAGTTTTCATCAAAAAAAGGTTCAAAAGGATGAGTTAGAATTTGCATATTAGACCTTGATAAAAAATAAAATATTTTATCATTTTTATCAAGGTTTTTAAAATTATCCTAAAAATTCGCGTTTGAAGTATTCTTTAGGAGCTTTACATAAAGGACAGGCATTTGGTGCTTTTTTGCCACGGTGTATATGCCCACAAACTTCACAAACCCATAATTCTTCTACTTCTGAATTAAAGAAATCTTCTTCTTCGAGCATTTTTTTAAGTGCTAAATATTCTCTTTCATGTTCAATTTCTACTTTACCTATAGCTGTAAATAATCTTGCTATATTTCTTTTACCCTCATCTTCTGCAATTTTTGCAAAATTTGGATACATAGTAGTATGCTCATAATTTTCACCTTCTGCTGCACAAATTAAATTTTTAGCAGTTTCTTCTAAAGCTTTACCATCTACTAATTCATGATAAGCTTTAAACTCAGCTCTTGCGTGCCATTTTTCATTTTCTGCAGCTTCTCTAAAATGCTTTGCAATAGCATGCCAACCTTCTTCTTGAGCAATATCTGCAAATAAATCATATTTGTTTCTTGCCATAGACTCGCCTGCAAAAGCTTTCATTAAATTTATAGCTGTTAAATCTTTAGTGATACACTCCATTTCTTGACCACAACAACTAAGCTTTCCACCGCCTACATTTTGCACTTCCACTTCATTGCCACATTTTTGGCATTTATAGCTTTCATATTGTCTCATTTAATATCCTTGTGATTAATTATAGGTAGATTTTGTAAGAAATCCACCCAAATGTTATTGTAGCATTTGGGTGTTAAAGATTTTAGTATTTTAAGAAATATTCTTGGATTTTCTTAGGATCACTTGTTTTAGTTAGAGCAAGCATTAATAATACTCTAGCTTTTTGAGGGCTCATATCGCCTGTATCAATAAAACCAAGTTTTGCATCAGCATCACTTACTGCAACTCTACCAGCTACTACGCGTGAGCTTACCGCTACATTAAGACCTTTTTTAAGCAATTCTTTTAACACATCTTTTTGATAATCATGAATGCTACCAGCACCTGTTCCAGCTACAACTATACCTTTAGTTCCATTTTCAAACAAAGCTTTTGCTGCAACACCGCTACCATCATTTGCATAACTATAAAGAATATCTACTTTTGGTAATTCTTTTAGCTTGCTAACATCAAATGGAGATTTTTTGGTGTGTAATTTTGTATTAGTATTATAGAAAAATGCTTTTCCATCTACTATGTAACCCATATCGCCCATATCTGGTGAGCTAAATGCATTTACATTTAAACTATGAGTTTTCATAACGCCTCTAGCACTTTGAATTCTATCATTCATAGCCACCATTACACCTTTATTTTTTGCCTCAGGGTTTGCTGCTAATGCTACAGCATTGTAAAGATTTTTAGGACCATCTGCACTAATTGCAGTTGATGGGCGCATTGCACCAACTAAAACAACAGGTTTGTCACTTTTTACGGTTAAATTTAGGAAATATGCAGTTTCTTCCATGGTATCAGTACCATGAGTAATTACAACTCCATCTACATCAGATTTTAAAAGCCTATTAACTTCTTTAGCAAGTTTTAGCCAAATTTCATTTGTCATATCTTTGCTATCAATATTAGCAATTTGATCCCCACTAATTACTGCCAAATCTTGAATTTGAGGTACTGCTTTAATCAAAGTATCAACCCCCAAAACTCCGGCTGTATAACCTGTAGTTGCTACTGAGCTATCAATCGAACCAGCGATAGTTCCACCTGTAGCTAAAATTGCAATTTTTGGTTTTGCTTCCAAAATTCCTGCTCCTAAACTTAGTGCCATAGCTGCACACATTAACATTTTTTTCATGTTAGTCCTTTCATTAGAAATGATAAAAATTATAATGCAACTATATTTAAATAAAAATAAATTATTAATATAAAAATAACTTTAGTAAATAATATTAACTTAAAGCCATAAATTTGCAATTTTTTTTAGTTTTTCTACATCACTTGAAGCATAAAATTCAATATTAACTTCTTCTTGGATTGATGTTAAGTTAAATTCTTTCTGCAATTGCAAAGCTATAGCCTCACCTGAATGGATAAGTTTTGTATTTTTACCAAAATATTCTGCTAAAGAATGGGCGATTAAAGGAAAATGCGTGCATGCTAAGATTAAAGCATTAGGATGAAATTTGAGCTTATTGAAATAATACTCAAAAGCAGCTTTTAAAAAATCCCCTTGAAAAATCCCTTCTTCTACCATAGGTACAAAAAGTCCCGTTGCTTTTTCTTCTACTTTTAAAAATCCTTCTTTGACTAAAGCTTGCTTATAAGCATGAGAATCCACTGTAGCTTGGGTTGCAATGACTAATATATTAGAGTTTTTATCTTCTAAAGAGTTTTTAACTGCCAAAACCCCAGCCTCTATAACTCCAAGAACTGGAAATGGTGCATTTGCTTTTAGAATTTCTAAAGCATGCGCACTAACTGTATTACACGCAATAATAAGCATATCGACTTTTTTTTCTTTGAAAAAATCTAAAGCTTCTAGAGAAAATTTAATGATAGTTTCTTTATCTTTAACCCCATAAGGCACTCTTGCAGTATCCCCATAGTAAATATATTCTTTAAAAAGTTTTGCTTGAAGTAAAGATTTTAAAACACTAAGCCCACCTACACCACTATCAAAAACGCCTAGTCTCATCAAAATCCTTAAAAGAGAAGAAAGTAGAAAATCTACTTTCTTATAAGCCTACTGCACTTAAAGTTTGGTATTTATTCATATAAATTTGAGCTTCAATTTTCCTCATCGTATCAAGCGCTACTTGAACTACGATCAAAACAGAAGTTCCACCAAAATAAAAAGGCACACCAAACAACTTCACAATAAGCCATGGTAATGTAGCTACAAGCCCTAAATAAATAGAACCTGACAAGGTAAGTCTTGACGCTACTTCATTAAGATAATTTGCAGTTCCTTCGCCTGGTCTAATACCTGGTATGAAACCACCTTGTCTTTTAAGATTTTCGGCTATATCTTTTGCGTTAAATACAATTGATGCATAAAAATACGCAAAGAAAATAACAAGTAAGAATGTTAAAAAATGAAAGAAAAATCCATTTGGATTTAAAAAGTCATAAATCTTTAACACATATTCATTTGTACTTGTTTGCAAAATAGTACTTGGAAACATCAAAATCGCACTTGCAAAAATAGGAGGAATTACCCCGCTTAAGTTGATCTTAATAGGTATATAATTCATAATGCGTTTGTTTTGATTTTGCATGATTACTTTTCTTGAGTAAGAAATAGGAATTCTTCTTTCTCCAAGTTCTACTACTATAATAGCCCAAATAGTAAGTAAAATTACAACTAAAATGGCAATGATAGTCAAGAAATTCATCTCACCTGTATTTACCAAATTTACTGTTCCACTAATTGCACCTGGAATTGTAGAAACAATACCACCAAAGATGATTAAAGAAATACCATTTCCTATACCACGTTGAGTGATTTGCTCACCTATCCACATCAAAAGCATGGTACCTGCGAGCATAGAAACAGCAGAAAGTGCGATAAAAGTATTCATATCAATCATAATAGCTGACTGACCTGCTTTTCCATGAAGACTTTGTAAGCCTATAGAAACGCCTATACTTTGTATCAAAGTGATAGCTATAGTAGCATAACGGATAATTTGCATATATTTTTGCATACCATCACGTTCTTTTTTCATTTTTCCTATGTTAGGAAAAGTTGCCGCTAAAAGCTCCATAATAATCGAAGCAGTAATATAAGGCATAATGCCTAGAGAGATGATGCTAAGTCTTTCAGCAGCACCCCCGCTAAACATATTAAACAAGCCTAATGCGTTAGATGCATTAGAATCAAAAAATTCCTTGATAACACTGACATTAACCCCCGGAACTGGAACATAAGCTAATATTCTATAAGCGAATAAAAAAGCCAATGTTATGAGAATTTTATTTGTCAATGTTTTATTCATTATTTTTGTCCGCTAAAAGTAATCTTCTCGTCTTTAATTTTACTAGCAAGATCTTTAGCGCTTGCCCCAATAAGCTTAACTTTATTTACATTTTTTGAAAGCTTATGAATGCTATTGATTGTTTCAAATGTAATTTCACTAAGCTCTTTGATTGCTGTGATTTTTTCAACATTAATCACATAAGGTTTTTCAAATTTAGAAGTAAAGCCTACTTTTGGTAAGCGTCTTTGAAGTGGTTGTTGACCCCCTTCAAAACCTCTTTTTTCATTATAACCTTTTCTAGCAGTTTGGCCTTTTCCACCTTTAGTAGAAGTTTTACCCATACCACTACCTTGACCACGGCCTATTCTTTTGGTTTTATGTGTTGAACCTGGTGCTTTTGTTAAATTCATTGATTATCCTTTAAGCATTGTAAGTGCTTTGATAGTAGCACGCACAACATTTGCTGAATTATTTGAACCTAAAGACTTAGTTAAAATGTCTTTAATACCTGCAAGTTCCACGATAGGACGTGTTGAACCACCTGCAATAACCCCTGTACCTTCGCTTGCTGGTTTAAGTAAAATTCTACTTGCGTTGTATTTTACTTCTACATCATGAGGGATAGTTGAACCTTTTGTTTTAACTTCAACAATGTTTTTAAAAGCATCATCAACTGCTTTTCTTATAGCATCTGGAACTTCTTTAGCTTTTCCATAGCCCACACCAACTAAACCTTTTCTATTTCCAACGATAACTAAAGCAGTAAATCTAAATCTTCTACCACCTTTAACAACCTTAGTAACCCTGCCGATATCGACGATTACTTCTTCAAATTCTTCTCTATTATATTTTTCCATCGATCTTCCTTTTGGGTTATAGTTTGATTCCGTTTTCTCTTAGTGCTTCAGCTAATGCTGCAATCACACCATGGTATAAATAACCATTTCTATCAAACACTGCTTCTTCTATGTTTTTAGCTTTTAAAACTTTTGCAAATTCAGCTGCTATTTTTTTAGCACCTTCTTTATTTGCTTTAACACCAATTTTTCTTCCATCTACTGCTGCTAAAGTTACTGCTTTAACATCATCGATAGCTTGGATATATAAAGTTCTGTTTGATTTGAAAACAGAAACTCTTGGAAGAGCTTGTGTTCCTGAAATTTTTGCTCTAATTCTTTTTTTTCTTTTAATTCTTAAAGATATTTTTCTTTTTAATACATTTGCTCTCATATTCTATCCTTACTTCTTAGATGTCTTACCAGCTTTGCGGATAATACGCTCATCTGAATATTTAACACCTTTTCCTTTGTAAGGCTCAGGTGGTCTAAATTCACGAATTTGAGCAGCAACTTGACCTACCACTTGTTTATCACTACCTTTGATAATAACATTGTTTTTATCAACAGTAATTTCTATGCCTTCTGGAATAGCATAGTTGATAGGATGAGAAAAACCTAAAGCAAGTTCAAGAACTTTACCTTTTAACGCAGCTTTATAACCAACACCGTTGATTTCTAAAGTTTTGCTAAAACCATCAGTTAAACCGATGATGATGTTTTGAGCTAAAGCTCTATAAGTTCCCCAATAAGCTCTACTTTGTCTATCTTCACCTTTAGGAGAGAAAAGAATTTGTCCTTCTTTAATCTCAACATTAACATTTGCTTTTGTATCAAGCTCTTTTGCTAAATTTCCTTTTTTGAATTTTAGCAAGTTACCTTCTAATTTTACTTCTACTCCACTTGGAATAGCAACTGGTTGTTTACCTATACGAGACATTCATTTTTCCTTTTTACTTGTCTACGATATGACTACTTTATAAGAATGGATACCGAATACCATAAAAAGTAGAAACTCTTACCAAATAGTACATAAAACTTCGCCACCAACGCCTGCTTTGTAAGCTTCGTCGTTAGCTAAAACACCTTTTGAAGTGCTTACTACGATAGTACCATAACCGTTTTTAAATCTTTTGATCTCATCTTTGCCTTTATAAACACGACGACCAGGTTTAGAAATACGCTTAACTTCGTTAATTACGCTTTTACCTTTTTCATCATATTTTAAAACTACATTGATGAATTTCTTTTTATCCTCTTCAATAACATTAAAGCTTTCAATATAGCCTTTAGCTTGGAAAATTCCAAGTAAAGCTTCGATAACTTTAGAATGCAAAAGTTGAGTAGTTTCTAATCTTCTCATCCCTGCATTTCTAATTCTTGTTAGTGAATCTGAAATTAAATCATTTATCATGGTTCTTTCCTCTTACCAACTTGCTTTTTTAAGACCAGGAATTAAACCTTCATTTGCCATTTTTCTTAAGCAAACTCTGCAAATCCCAAAATCTCTATAAACTGAATGTGGTCTTCCACAAATTTGGCATCTAGTATACCCTCTAACGCTAAATTTAGGTTTGCGGGCAGCTTTTGCAATCATTGATTTTTTAGCCATATTACTTTCCTTTTGCAAATGGCACGCCAAATAACTCTAATAATTTTTGTGCCTCTTTATCTGATTTTGCTGTTGTAACGATAGAAATGTTCATACCATGAGTTCTTAAGATTTTATCATATTCAACTTCTGGGAACATTAACTGCTCATCTAAACCAAAGTTATAGTTTCCTCTTCCATCAAAACCATCTCTTGGAAGACCTCTAAAGTCTTTAACACGAGGAAGAGCTATAGTAATAAGCTTATCTAAGAAAGCATACATATTGTCTTTTCTTAATGTTACCATTACACCTACTGGGAAGCCTTCTCTCACTTTAAAACCAGCAACTGATTTTTTAGCTTTTGTGATAACTGCTTTTTGTCCAGCGATCAATGAAATAGTATCTGCAACATTTTGTAATACTTTTTGATCTTTTGCTAATTCCCCAGCACCTACGCTGATTACAACTTTTTCAATAAAAGGAATAAGCATAGGATTTTTGATATCAAATTCTTTTACTAAAGCAGGTTTGATATTTTGAGTATATTTTTCTTTCAATCTCATCATCTTATTCTCCTGCCTTTGCTACATTTGAAATATCCATTGGCATTTCTTTGTTGATAAAACCGCCATTTGGATTTTTATCACTTGGCTTAACAGCTTTTTTAGCGATTTTACAACCTTCAACAATTACTTTATTTGTTTTAGGGAATACTGCTAAAACTTTACCTGTTTTGCCTTTGTCATCACCTGCGATAACTTTTACCATATCATTCTTTTTAATTTTTAATTTCATTACAACACCTCCGGTGCTAGTGAAACAATTTTCATAAAGCCACCATATCTTACTTCACGACCTACTGGTCCAAAAATACGCGTTCCGATAGGCTCTCTTTTAGCATCAAGAATAACTGCTGCATTTTCATCAAAACGAATTAAAGAACCATTATCTCTATGAATTTCTTTTTTAGTTCTAACAATAACTGCTTTTACTACTTGACCTTTTTTAACTTTACCATTTGGTAGAGCTTTTTTTACAGATGCAACGATTACATCACCAACAGTAGCGTATCTTCTTTTACTACCACCTAAAACCTTAATACACATTAATTCTTTTGCACCGCTATTATCAGCAACTGCAAGCCTAGTAAAACTTTGAATCATTACTCAACTCCTGCTGATACTATAGTTTTTAAGCGAAATGATTTTCTCTTAGAAAGTGGTCTACATTCAATAGCAACTACAGTATTTCCCACTTTAAGTTCATTTCTTTCATCATGAATTAAATATTTTTTAAAGCGTTTTACGATTTTTCTGTATTTTGGGTGAACCACTTTTCTTTCAACCAAAATTGTTGCTGTTTTATCTCCAGCAATTTGAACAACAACGCCTTGAATTTCTCTTTTAAATGCCATTTTCTATCCTTATTTTAAAGCGCTAATTGCAGTATTGATTCTAGCGATGTCTTTTTTAACTTCGCTAATCTCTTTAGGATTAGTTAGCTGCATTGTTTTTAGCTTTTGTCTTAAAGTAAATAAAAGCACCTTTTTTTCTTTTAGCATTGTTGCAAGCTCACCTGCTGTTTTATCTTTAATCTCAGTATATTTCATTTTGGCTCTCTCTTGTAACAAACTTAGTTTTAAATGGCAATTTGTGCATCGCTAAAGTTAAAGCTTGTCTTGCCATTTCTTCATTAACCCCTGCCATTTCATAAATGATACGACCTGGTTTAATGTTCATTACCCATTCCTCAACTGCACCTTTACCTTTACCCATACGAGTTTCTAAAGGTTTTTTAGTTAAAGGTTTATCTGGGAAAACTCTAATCCAAGTTTTACCTTGTCTTTTTACAAAACGAGTTAAAGCAATACGAGCTGCTTCGATTTGGCGTGAATTGATACGGCCAGCTTCAGTTGCTTTTAGGGCAAAATCACCAAAAGTAAATTCAGTCCCTCTGTTGGCATAACCTCTGTTACGCCCTTTCATCATTTTACGATATTTTGTTCTTTTTGGCATTAACATGATTATTTACCTCTTCTTGCTCTTCTAGTTTTTTTAGCTGGAGCGTTTTCTTCGGTTTTTTCAGGTTGAACACCCTTTTGTAAAACTTCACCTTTGAAGATCCACACTTTGATACCTATATTTCCATAAGTAGTATGTGCTTCTGCAAAACCGTAATCAATTTTTGCTCTTAAAGTGTGAAGTGGAACACGACCTTCTAGGTACCATTCAGTTCTTGCCATTTCAGCACCACCTAAACGGCCTGAAACTGAAACTTTAATCCCTTTAGCACCTGCTTTTTGCGCTCCTTGAATTACTTTTTTCATTGCTCTTCTAAAAGCAATTCTTTTTTCAAGTTGAGTAGCAACACTTTCAGCTGCAAGCTGAGCTGAAGCACCCGCTTTTCTTTCTTCTTTGATATTGATATTAACTTCTTTTTTGATTAAATCTTGAAGTTCTTTTCTTAAAATATCAACATCACTACCTTTTTTACCAATAATAATCCCTGGTCTTGCAGCTACAACAGTTACTCTTAATTTTTTCGCTGTTCTTTCTACAAGAATTTGGCTAATTCCTGCATAATAAAGTTTTCTTTTTAAAAATGTTCTGATTTTATAATCTTCACCAATATTTTCTGCTAAATTAGCTTTTGTAGGAAACCATCTTGATTCCCAATTTCTATTAATTCCTAGTCTTAAACCAATCGGATTTACTTTTTGTCCCATATTAGCTTTCCTTTTTCACTGATGCTTTTTTAGCTTTTGTAGTTTTTTCAGCACTTGCTTCTACTTTACTAACTTCTACCAAAATGTGTGAAGTTGGCTTTCTAATACGACTAGCACTTCCTCTAGCTCTTGGTCTAAATCTTTTTAAAACCGCACCAGCATCAACACGACAACTTGAAACAACAACTTCATTTGCTTCAAATCCGCCATTTGCTACAGCACTTGAAATAGCATTTGCTATAAATTTAGCACCTTTATTTGGCATAAATTTCAAACTAGCTAATGCAAGCTCTGCATTCATACCTTGAACTTCTCTAGCAATCAATCTCGCTTTAGTTGGAGATAATCTTATGAATTTAATTAACGCTCTACTCATAAATCTCCCTTACTTACCTATTTTTTTCTGAACAGAGCCTTTATGACCCTTAAATGTTCTAGTAGGTGCAAATTCACCTAATTTGTAACCGATATGATTTTCAGTAATATATACTGGGATAAAGCTTTTTCCATTATGAACATTAAAAGTTAAACCTATCATATCAGGTATAATAGTGCTGCGTCTTGACCAAGTTTTAATTGGCTTACCATCGTTAGCTTTTTTAGCAGCGATGACTTTTTTCATTACATGGTCATCAACAAAAGGACCTTTTTTTAGTGACCTAGCCATCTTACTTTCCTTTTCTTCTTGAAATTATTAGCTTATCGCTAGCTTTTTTACGGCGAGTTTTAGCACCTTTAGTTGGTTTACCCCATGGAGTAACTGGATGACGGCCTGAATTTTTCTTACCTTCACCCCCACCGTGCGGGTGATCAACTGGGTTCATCGCAGAACCTCTTGTTTGAGGACGAATACCTCTATGGCGGTTTCTTCCTGCTTTACCGATAGTCACATTTGACCATTCTTCATTACCAACTTCACCGATACTTGCCATACATTCAGCTAAAACTTGTCTCATTTCACCACTTGCAAGTCTTAAGATAACATATTTTTCTTCTTTACCCATTAATTGAGCATAAGCACCCGCTGAACGGATCATTTGTCCACCTTTGCCCGGTTTTAACTCGATATTATGTACGATAGTACCCACTGGGATGTTTCTTAATTTCATTGCATTACCTGGCTTAATGTCAAGTCCGCTTTCAGCAGCACAAATAACATCACCAACGCTTAAACCTTTTGGTTGTAAGATGTATCTTTTTTCACCATCTCTATAAGAGATTAATGCAATACGACAATTTCTGTATGGATCATACTCGATTGCTTCAACTTTACCTTCAATACCAAATTTTCTTCTTTTAAAATCTATAATTCTGTAAAGTTTTTTAGCACCTGCTTCTTTATGACGGCTTGTGATTCTACCATTATTGTTACGACCTGCATGAGCTGGAAGTTTTACAAGTAATGAACGCACACTAGCTTTTGCTGTGATATCATCAGAGCTTACACCTGTGATGTATCTTCTACTTGGAGTATATGGTTTATAAGTTTTAATTGCCATCTTATGCCTCCGAACTTTCTAAGCTCACACCTTCTGGTAGCTTAACATAGAATTTTTTAAAGCTATTTCTTTGACCTTCACGACCTCTAAAACGCTTTACTTTTCCATCCATTTTTAAAGAATTAATTCTTACTGGAGTTACACCAAAATATTCTCTTAAAACTTCTTTTAAACCATTTTTAGTCATTTTTGGAGAAGTTTGAATAACTACAACACCTTGCTCTTGAAGGTTTAAGCTTTTTTCAGTGTAAAGTATTGTTTTTATATCAGTAATATCTGCCATTTTAACCCTCTTTTACGATAGATTCAAGCGCTGCTTTTTCAATGATAACAGCATTAAATACAGATACTAAATAAGCATTTACTTCGCTAATATCAACTACATAGCAATTTGCTAAGTTTCTAAAAGCAAGAAGTGTTTTTTCATCTAGTAAATCTTTTACAATTAAAGCATCTTTTAAACCAAGCTTTTTAATAACTGCATTTGCATCTTTTGTTTTACCGCTTTCAATGCTTAAACTATCTACTGAGAATAATGCATTGTTTTGTGCTTTATCAGCCAATGCTCTTTCAAGCGCTAAGCGTTTTTGTTTTTTATTAACTTTTTGGAAATAATTACGATTGTTTGTAGGGCCAAATGCTACAGCACCACCAACCCAAACATTCGTTCTTGTTGAACCTGCTCTTGCACCACCACGACCTTTTTGTCTCCATGGTTTTTTACCACCACCGCTTACATCGCTTCTACCTTTAGTATGAGCTGTGTTTGCTCTAAGGCTAGCAAGATAAGATTTTACATATAAATAAAGGTTGTGAGGATTAACTTCTGCATATTTTGCTGGAAGATCGAGTTCACTAGCTTTTTCAAATTTATCATTTAAAACAGTTACTTTACTCATTTTGCAATCCTTATTTTACCCATAGCACCATTAAATCCTGGTACCGCACCTTTTACTACTAAGATGCCATTTTCTTCATCAAATGAAACTACTTCATTTTTAACAGTAACTTTTACATTACCATAATGACCTGCCATTTTCATACCTGGTTGAACACGACCTGGCCATTCGCGGTTACCGATTGATCCGTGGCGTCTGTGGAATCTTGAACCGTGACTTGCAGGACCTCCGGCAAATCCGTGTCTTTTAACAACCCCACTATAACCTCTACCTTTAGAATTAAAGCTTACTTTTAAGATAGAAGCTTCTTTTAAAGGATTAAGATCAATATCACCTGCTTCTGTGTTTGCTACTTCTAAAGAAGCAAATCTATTATATTCAGCTGAAAGATTGTATTTTTTTTGCTGACCCGCAATGCATTTATTATTTGCTTTGCCTTTTACATAAGCAACCAAAGCTTTTCCATTTTCTACTTCACATACTTTAGTTTGAACAAGTTTAAGTAAGGTTACAGGAATGCTTGGTGTGCTGATTGTTCTACTCATACCAATTTTTTCTACAATGTATTCCATATTCTATCCTTATTTACCCATAGCTCTTACTTCAACATTGACCTCTGGAGCCAAGTCAAGCTTAGTGAGTGAATCTACTGTATCTGGAGTAGCTGCTACAATATCAAGCATACGAGCATGAATTCTCATCTCAAATTGTTCGCGTGAATCTTTATTGATGTGTGGAGATTTCAAAACTGTGTATCTTTTGATTTTTGTAGGCATTGGCACTGGACCTCTGATGTCAGCACCTGTTCTTTTAACAGCTTCTACAATTGCTGCAACTGTGCGATCTAGAACTCTGTGGTCATAAGCTTTTAGCTTAAGCCTGATTCTTTCCATATTTTTTCCTTTGTAAAGAACTCGTTAGACCCATAAGAATCTAACCACCATATAAAATGATGTTGAGATTATATAAAAAGAGCCTTTGCTATGTCAAGAAATTTATACATTTTTTTTAATTATTTTCCTTTTAAAAAGGATAAAAATTAAATTTTATAAAATTTATAAGATTTTTTATACATTAAGAAAATCTAAGAAAAGATATAGTATGATTTCAAAATCTAAAGGGGCATTAGCTCAGCTGGGAGAGCACAACGCTGGCAGCGTTGGGGTCAGCGGTTCGAACCCGCTATGCTCCACCATTTAGTATAAAGAAATCTATGAAATCGCTACAATTTTTTTATGATAATTACCCAAAATTTCAAAAATTTGATGAAAGAAAAATTCAAATCCAAACCCATAAAAACATCATCATAAAAGGTGGTTTTGCAAGTGGTAAGAAAAATTTGATCTTAAATTTTTTATCTTTGTATAAAGCAGAAAATATACTTTTTATTGATTGTGATGATTTGAAATTTCAAGCAAGTGCTTTAGTAAATTTAAATTCGTTTTTAACTTATAATCCACAAATTAAATTTCTAGCTTTGTGTAATTTTGCTCACGATTTTGACTTTACTAGTTTAAAACATCTTAATTTGCAAATTATACTTAGCGTGTGTGATAGTAATTTTCATTTAGATTATTTTGAAGAACTTCATTTAGATTATTTAGACTTTGAAGAATTTTTAAGCTTAAATAAAAAATACACTGACACCAAAACCATGGTAAGTTATTTTTTACATACAGGACGCAATGTAATTTTAAACCATAATTCTAATACAAACTCATCATACCTAAAAAGCTTTTATACTCCATTAGAACTAACTATACTCAAGCAAATTGCCTTAGAACTTGGGAGCGAATTTAGCGTTAATGAATTGTTAAAAACTTTAAAAAACACCATAAAAATTTCCAAAGATACTTTATATAAAAGCATAGAAAAACTAGAATCAAACTACACTTTGTATTTTGTTAAAAATCTTGAAAAGAATTTAAAAAAAGTATATTTTTGGGACTTTTCGCTAAAAAATTCTCTAAGTATACAAAAAGACTTTAGCGCTTTGTTTGAAAATTTGATTTTAAGCGAGTTATTTAAATTCAAGCAAGAAATTTTTTATACCAAGAATTTTGATTTTTACTTACCAAGTTTTAAAAATGCATTTTTATGCTCGCCCTTTAAAGATAAAGATTTACTTAGTTTAAAAGTCAAAAAAATCCTTAGCAAAAACCAGCTCGCACTTTCAACTATTTATATCATCACGCTTTCACAAAGAGATGAGTTTTTCATTGAAGGGGTGCGCGTGATGATTTTACCTTTTGATGAGTGGGCTTTAGGTAATTAATCTAACTCATCAAGATTATGTTGTTCTATAATAGAAACAATAAGCTTAGTATAATTACTTTTAATTTCTGAATATTTTTCTAAATGACTTGCTGCTTCTTTACCATCAAGTTTTTTATTTTCACTTATAATATTCCACCGCCAAGCCCTGAATTCTTTATAAGCATCGTGGCGATTTAAATTAAGCAAATACGAATCCACACTTTCTTGCAAGCTATCAAATATACGAATTTTATGCGTTTTACCTTCACCTCTTTCTTTTGGAATCAAACCTTTTTCACCCCAAGTCCATTCTCCAAATAAATTATTTGCTTCTTTAGCAAAACGGCTTGTGCCGGTTGCACTTTCAATAATAGCTTGAGCTATAGCTAAAGATTTTGGCACTTTTTGAATACGCATTTGGTATTCTTTATGATCGTATAAATTTTTAACGCGATATTTTTCTTTTAAAGACCATAGTTTTTGCACAGCATTAGAATTTAACTTTCTAAAATTGTTCTTTAAAGCTTCCTTAAAAAAAATATCTATAAATTCTTTTTCTTTTTCTATTTCTTTAAAAGAAACATCTAGTAAAGCATTGATTTTTTTTATAAAAACCTCACGCTTTTCTTTTATACTTAAAGCATAATAATGCTCATCAAAACCTGCTATAAATTCAGCTTTTAAAAATAAAACACTACTAAGTAAAATTATAATCAGCTTCAAAACAGCACTTCACCTTTCCTCTAAAAAATATTTGATCCTCTTCTAATCTAAAATGCAAGCTTTCATTGCTTTTTGGCTTTACCAAAATATCATCTTTTACTTTTTGATTTAAATACGCTAAGTAAAAACAAGCTCCCATGCCCGTACCACAAGCTAAAGTCTCATCTTCCACCCCACGCTCATAAGTTCTAACTCTTATAAACTCTTCATCCTCCACTTTAGCAAAATTAACATTTGCATTATATTTTTTACGCACTTCTTTGCATAAATTGACATCAAATTCATTTAAATCATCAACAAAGGTTACTATATGTGGAACTCCGGTATTACAGCCTTGCCAAATTCTACCCTTATATTCAAAGGCTTCTTTGATATCCTTTACCCCGCTAAGTTTGATTTCAACCATATCATCATCAACAAAAGATTTTATAAGTCCTGCACCGGTTAAGAAATTTAAATATTGAGATTTTTTTAAATAATGATGAGCAAAATGTGCTGCTGCGCGTGATCCATTACCACACATACTTGCCTTACTCCCATCACAATTATAAAATTCCCATTCAAAATCATATCTATCATGAGGCACTACCACTATAAGTCCATCAGCGCCTATGCCCTCATAACGATTACAAAGAATTCTAGCTAATTCACTGCGATCTTTCTTTTCGCTATCTGCAAACACCACAAAATCATTCCCACTAGCACAGTACTTGTAAAATTTCATTTTTCAACCTTTAAAGTGTGTTTTAAAAAATTTAGCACATTTTTCTCAAAATTTTCATAACCTGAAGTATTTTTTATCACAAAATCTGCTTTTTTTAGTTTTTCTTCTATATCAAGTTGTAAATTAATTCTTTTTAAGGCTTCATTTTCATCTAAATTATCTCTTTGCATTAATCTTTGAAGTAAAAGTTCTTTTGGACTATAAATCAATATACTTTTTCCTAAATTCTGATAGTGATTATTTTCAAAAAATAAAGGCAGTTCTATAAAAAAAGCCTTGTTTTTTTTATCTAAAATTTGAGCTTTTTGTAAAATTTCTTCTTTGATTTTAGGATGTAAAAAATCTTCTAACTTTTTTTTGGCGTTTAAATCATTAAATACAATAGCACCAAGTTTTTTTCTATCTATTTTTCCTGCTATGATTAAATCATCATTATTAAAAAGCTTAGCTATGGAATTTGCATTTTCATTTAAAAGCTCATGAGCTATCACATCTGCGCTTAAAGTATCAAAACCCAAATTTTGAACTATTTTTATAAAGCTTGACTTTCCACCTGCTATACTTGAAGTTACAAAATAAGCATTTTGCATAATTTAGCCTTAAAACATTTTTAGCTAAAATACCTTTTAAATTCTTAAAGGAAGATAAATGAATATAAGCTATGAAGATGCGGGCGTAAGTATAGATAATGGTAATGCTTTTGTAGAAGCAATCAAGCCTTTAGTAAAAGAAACTTTTAATGAAAACGTTTTAGGTGGTATAGGCTCTTTTTCTGGTGCTTTTGCTATGCCAAGTGGTTTTAAAAATCCTGTTATGTTAGCAGCTACAGATGGAGTGGGTACGAAGTTACGCCTTGCTATTGATAGTCAAAAATTTGACACAATAGGTGAGGATTTAGTAGCAATGTGCGTGAATGATTTAATTTGTAATTTTGCTACACCTTTGTTTTTTTTAGACTATTATGCAACTGCAAAACTAGATGTAGAAGTAGCTAAAAAGGTTGTAGCAGGGATTGCTAATGGTTGTAAAAAAGCAAATTGTGCCTTAATAGGTGGAGAAACTGCTGAAATGCCTGGCATGTATCATAGCAATGACTTTGACTTAGCAGGTTTTTCAGTAGGTATGGCTGAAAAAGATGAGATAGATAGAAGAAATTTTGTCAAAAATGGAGATATTTTACTAGCTTTGCCTAGTAGTGGACTTCATTCTAATGGATATTCTTTAGCTAGAAAAGTATTATTTGAAGTACAAAAGCTTAAGTTTGATGATAAACTAGATGGTAAAAATTTAATCGATATCTTACTTGAACCTACAAGAATTTACGTAAAAGACTTTTTAAAATTAAAACCTTTCATTAATGCACTAGCTCATATAACAGGCGGTGGTTTGGTAGAGAATTTACCTAGAGTTTTCCCAAGAGGAATAGGTGCTATCATCAGAAAACATCATCTCAAAACTCCTGAAATTTTTTACCAAATAGGCCAAAGCGTAGAAGAGGCTGAAATGTATAGAAGCTTTAATATGGGTGTGGGCTTAGTTATGGTGGTAGATCCATCTAATGTAGGAAAAGTTTTAGAAAGCTCAGACGCTTATGTAATAGGCGAAGTTGTGCTAAATGAGGGAGTGGTGTTGGAGTAAAATCTCTTAGAAACCCTAAGAGATTTTATTTTTAGTTTAGTGGATGAAGTTCGTTTGCATAAAAGCTTACTGAGTTCATACCTTCTTTGATAGCCCATTCATAAGCTTTTGCTACAAATTCCCAGTTAATATGTGCGTAGAATTTTTCTAAATACGCAGGACGTGCATTACGGTGATCTACATAATAAGCATGCTCCCATACATCAACTACTAAAAGTGGAATTTTACCTTCGGTGATAGGTGTAGCAGCATTACTTGTGCCAACTAGCTCTAATTTTTGATTTTGAGTGTTATAAACTAGCCAAAACCAACCAGAACCAAACACTCCGGTAGCGCCTTTGATAAACTCTTCTTTTAGATTTTCCATAGAACCAAAGTCTTTTTCAACCGCTGCTTTAAACTCATCACTTAAAGAACAGCCACAGCCACAGCATGTTTTTGGCTTAATGCAATCAAAATAAAAATCATGGTTATACACTTGAGCAGCATTGTTAAAAATTCCACCATTTGAGTTTTGTATGATATAAACTAAATCTTTTCCTGCAAATTCAGTATCTTTAATAAGATTGTTTAGGTTATTTACATAAGTTTGATGGTGTTTGCCATGATGAAATGCGAAAGTTTCTGCACTTAAAAAATCTCCAAAAGCGTCTGCTTCATAAGGTAATTTTCTTAATTCAAACATATTGTTCTCCTTTTTAAATTTTATAACATTCTAACATAGTTAAATTAAAAAAGACTAAACAACTCTTTATTTTTCAAAAAGTATTACTTTTCCTTGCTCTAAGCTTTTTGCTACATCAATAATGCGTTGGTTTTTACTACCTTTAAATTTTAAAGATAAATCTTTTTGCTCTAAAATAAACTTCCCATCTATCAAAACATCAGCCAAAACGAGCAATTCTTTCATAGCTTGCTCTTGCAATAGCTCTTCATAAGTAAAACCTGTATATATGGTAAGATCAAGTCCTAAAGCCTTGATATGCTTTGCTAGAATGCTTAAATTTTTTGCCTGCATAAAAGGCTCCCCGCCACTAAAAGTAACACCTTGGAGTAAAGGATTTTTACAAATATCATTATATAAACTTGCTAAATCTTGTAAATATCCTTTGTTAAAATCATGTGTTTGTGGATTATGACAACCTTTGCAATGATGAGGGCAGCCTTGAGTAAAAATCACATAACGCAATCCATAGCCATCAACTATGGATTCTTTTATAACACCAGCTAATCTAAGAAAAATCGTGTTTAATTCTTGCATAAACTTCAGCTTTTTTAGCATCATTAAAACGATCAAGTGTTCCTACTAAATAGCCTGTGATTCTTCTTATGCGTTCAAATTTAATATCATCTTCTTTTCTATGACACTTTGGACAAAACTCATCTATCACGCCACTATAACCACACACCGGATCCCTATCTAGTGGAAAATTAATCGAACCATAGCCTATATTGCTTTCTTTCATACATTTTATAATGCGTTCAAAACTTTCTAAATTCTTACTCACATCGCCGTTTAATTCTACATAAGTAATATGCCCGCCATTATTTAACTCATGATATGGGGCTTCTATTTGAATTTTTTCATATATACTAATAGGAAAATCTACAGGAATATGAAAAGAATTAGTATAAAATTCTTTATCGGTTATGCCTTTTAAAATGCCGTATTTTTTTTGATCTAGCTTTAAAAACCTTCCACTTAAGCCTTCAGCCGGGGTAGCTATGAGTGAAAAATTAAGCTTATCTTTGAGTGCTTTTTCATCGACAAATTCACGCATAAAACGCACGATTTGTAAGCCAAGCTCCCTTGCTTCTTGACTTTGTCCATGATGAGAACCTACTAAAGCTATTAAACTCTCACAAAGTCCTATATAACCTATAGCTAAAGTCCCGTGTGCTATGATTTTTTCTACGCTATCATTTTCTTTTAAAGAATCTGAATCTATCCAAATTCCCTCGCCCATTAAAAATGGGAAATTTTTAACCTTTTTTAGACTTTGAATTTTATATCTATGAAGTAATTGCTCATACACAAGCTCCAATTTTTCTTTTAAAAGTGAGTAAAAAAGCTCTAAATTTCCTTTGGCTTCTATGGCTAAACGCACAAGATTTATACTTGTAAAGCTTAAATTTCCCCTGCCGCTTGTGATTTCTTTGCTCTCATCATAAACATTTGCCATAACCCTAGTTCTACAACCCATATAAGCTACTTCACTATTGTAATCATTTTTTTTATAGTATTTTGCATTAAAGCTTGCATCTAAAAAGCTAAAATTTGGAAAAAGTCTTTTAGAAGCACATTCTATAGCGAGTTTAAAAAGCTTGTAGTTTGGATCTTTTTCATTATAATTAATACCTTCTTTTACTTTAAAAATTTGCACAGGAAAAATTGGTGTTTCACCATTTCCTAAGCCTTTCATCGTGGCTTTGAGTAAATTTTCTATTACCATTTGCCCTTCAAAAGAAGTATCGGTGCCATAATTTAGCGTGCTAAAAGGCACTTGAGCTCCTGCTCTTGAGTTCATAGTATTAAGATTATGCACCAAAGCTTCCATAGCTTGAAAAGTCGCATCTTGGGTTTGTTTTAATGCTCTTTTATAAGCATAAGCATTTGCTTGTTTTAAAAAATTCTCATCGCTATTTAACTCAAGCCTTAAAAGCTCTTTAAAGCATTCTTTTTCGCTTGAAACTTGAAAATTAGTATTTTCAAAGCATTGCTCATCTAAGTTTTGTTCTAATTTTATTTCAAAAAAAGCATTTATAGCCTTTTTATACTCTTTTTGAAAAGTCTTTGCCACACCTTTTGCCATAGCAAAATCAAAATTGGGTATAGACTGACCTCCATGCATTTCATTTTGATTAGCTTGCAAGGCAATGCAAGCTAAAGAAGCATAAGATCTGATATCATTTGGTTCACGCAAACTTCCATGCCCTGTACTAAAACCCTTTTCAAAAAGCCTTAACAAATCTATTTGACAACAAGTTTGTGTTAGCATATAAAAGTCTTTATCGTGTATATGTATATCGCCATTTTTATGTGCATTTGCGATATGCTTTGGCAAAATACACTCATCTACATAGTATTTTGCGCCTTCTGAACCATATTTTAACATCATACCCATAGCGCTATCTGAATTAATATTAGCATTTTCTCTTTTTAAATCAGCTTCTTTAGAATCTTTGAAAGTTAAATCATCATACAAACTAAGTAAATCATAACTACCATTGCGAATTTGTGTTCTTTTTTGGCGGTATAAAATATAAGATTTCGCGGTATTGACTAAGGCATTTTTGATTAAAACTTCTTCGACTTTATCTTGAATTTGCTCTACTTGCATGTGTTTTTCATCAAGTAAAGCCACAACCTCATCACAAAGTTTATCTAAAAAATCTTTATTTAATTTTTCATCTGTGGAGTTTATATTAGCTTTAAAAATAGCATTTTTGATTTTAAAAATATCAAATGCAACTTGGCTCTTATCTCTTTTTATAATAAATTTTATTTTCATGGAAATTTTCCTAAAAAATAATCTCTAAATACTGAAAAACAGCACTTTGAAAAGATAAGTTTAGTACAAAAAGTTGATGGAAAACTTAAAAAGATAAAAGAAAAATTCACACAAAAAATGTGTGAATTTTGTTTATTCTAGCTCTATACCTTTTACGGTATAAATTTTATCAAGACCACGATTTCCAAACATTTTTTGGGTATTGCAATCTTTTTGGATGTTCCATTCATCTAACTCGTGGTGAAAATTTTTACAATTATGGAAAAGATATGCCATGGTTATTACATTTTGCACATCCCAATTTGCCACACTATGCTCATACGCATGACAGTTTTCAAAGCAATGTGCCATTCTGGTTGCATTTGAAGTTTTCCAGTGCAATAAAGAATGGTTAAAACTAACACAATTGAAAAACATATAAGACATATCTTTTAGACTTTGTGTATTCCATTTTGATAAATCTTGATTGAAATTTTTACAATTAAAAAACATACTTGCCATATTTTCAACATTAGAAACATTCCAACGCGACAAATCTGCATTAAAATTTTCACAACAATAAAACATATAAGACATATCTTTGGCATTTGAAACATCCCAACGTTCAATACCTAAAAAATCTAATCTTTTAGAATAATAAAACACATAAGAAAAATCATCAATCAAAGATACATCAATATCTCTTAAAGAAATTCTTTCATTGTGCACCAAATTCATTAACTCGTTTTTGTTTTTAGGTCTATACATTTTATCCTCCTTTTTTGTACATTTTAAAAAACAATTGTGAAGTCAATGTAAATTTAAAAATAATTAATAAAAATTTTAAAAAATTTAATAGTAATTAATTTAAAATTAACTTAATTTAAATAAAAGAAATTAGATAAGAAAGTATTTGTCAAAAACAATGTAACTTTTTGTAAAAAATGACAATGATTATCAAAAACTATGAAAATGAAAATAGCATTAAGAAGTGGTGACCCATACGAGACTCGAACTCGTGTTACCGCCGTGAAAGGGCGATGTCCTAACCGCTAGACGAATGGGCCACTTACAGTATAAAATAAAAATTATATCTATACTTTACTTAATAAATAATTAATTTGTTATTTTATATAAAAATATATAATTTCATCCTATTAAGTAATCAAGGAAAAAAATGGATATTTTAAGTTTAATTGTTTTATCTTTTGCTTTAGCAGCAGACGCTTTTGCGGTCTCATTGTGTAAGGGTTTTAGTGCTAAAGAATTAAAAATAAGACATTATTTAATAGTTGGATTATATTTTGGTGGCTTTCAGGCTTTAATGCCGGCTATTGGATACACCCTAGGGGCTTCTTTTGGTTCTTTTGTGGAAAAAATTGACCATTGGATTGCTTTTATTCTTCTTGGTGCTATAGGTGGTAAAATGATACAAGAATCTTTCAAAAAGGATAGTTGTAAAGAAAATTCAAATTTATTTGATTTCAAAACCATGACAGCTCTTGCTATTGCCACTAGTATCGATGCGCTTGCTGTTGGGGTAAGTTTTGCCTTTCTAAAGGTAGATTTATTTATAGCATTGTTATGTATAGGTGTAATCACTTTCATAATGTGCGTTCTAGCTTTAAAAATCGGTAGTAAATTCGGCACTTACCTCAAAAGTAAAGCCGAATTTCTAGGTGGTACGATTTTAATTTTACTAGCGGTTAAAATTTTATTTGAACATTTATCTTAGATATCTATTTCTATCCCTACAGGAGCATGATCTGAACCAAAAATGTCATCTCTTATGAAGGCATTTTTGAGCTTATCTTTTAAGCCATTAGAAATGAAAAAATAATCAATCCTCCAGCCTACATTTCTTTCTCTTGCTTTCATTCTATAGCTCCACCACGAATACTTTTCTTTAACATCGCCATTTATATGTCTAAAAGTATCAATAAAGCCTAATTTTAGCAAATCATCTATCCAAGCACGCTCAATCGGTAAAAAACCTGAAGTTTTTTCATTAGCTTTTGGGTGGGTTAAATCTATCTCACGGTGAGCAGTATTTACATCTCCACAGATAATGATTTCTTTACCTTCTTTTAAAAGTTTATCTAAATACACTAAAAAATCATTATAAAATTTCATTTTAAAGTTCAAACGCTCTTCATCTTTTTGGCCATTTGGAAAGTAGATATTAAACAAAACTACATTTTTAAAGCTATGCTCTAAAACCCTGCCTTCATCATCATCAAAAAACTCACATTTTTTGACTTCGCAATCAAAATTACACAAGCTCATTACACCTGAATACCCTGCTCTTTTAGCGCTATTTGAATACATATGTTTAAAAGGATATTCATAAATTCTTTTTGGAAATTTATCCTCGTGTGCTTTGATTTCTTGGAAACCTATAAAATCAATTTCTTCTTTTTCAATCCAATCAAGTGCATTTTTATCACAAATTGCCCTTAGGCCATTTACATTCCATGATAATAATTTCATAAAATCCCTTTACTAATCTTCTTTTGTTGCTATTTTATATGCGATTTATTAATTTTATTCAAATAGACTAAGTTTTTATTTTATTCTAAAGGAAAAAAATGCACCTAAAACTTTCATGGACAAAATTTACCCTGCTTAATGCGGTTTTTATCATGGTATTTAACTTTCCATTGTTTGAGTTTGTATATGAAAAGATAGATCAAAACACTATGCTCTTTAGTGTATTTTTTGGAATTTATTTTTTCTTAGTTTTAAGTGTTTTGTCTTTGGTGTATTTTCCCTACATCGCCAAAATTTTAAGCATTTTTTTACTTAGCACTTGTGCTATTTGTAGTTATTTTGTTAGTAATTATGGGGTTTTAATCGATGATCATATGATACAAAATGTTGTTGAAACAGATAATAGGGAATTTTTTTCTTATTTTAATTTTTCCTTTGCTTTGTATATTTTAGCCTTTGTGGTTTTTCCTAGTTTACTTGTGATTTTTACTAAGATTGATTATCAAAAATATTTTTTCAAAAAAAGCGTATTGCTTTTAGGCTCTTTAGTGTTTTGCTTTGCTTTAGTAGCTCTTAGCTCAAAAACACTTTTGCCTTTTTTAAGATCACACAATATCGTTAGAATGTATAATCTACCTTTTTACCCAATATACTCAAGCATAGAATTTACAAAGAAAAAGCTAGCAGGTAAAAAAGAACTAACTATCATTTCAAATGATGCAAGTTTAAAAGATACTAATACAATTAAACTTATGATTTTGGTCATAGGTGAAACTGCTAGAGCGAGTAATTATTCTTTAGGCACTTACAAAATCAATGATACGAATTTTTATACCAAAAATGAGCCAAATTTAGTGTATTTTAGTGATATAAGCTCTTGTGGCACTGCTACTGCAAGAAGTTTGCCTTGTATGTTTTCAAGACACAAAAGAGTAAATTTTGAAGATGGGCTATATGAAGAAAATGTTTTAGATATCTTACAAAAGGTTGGAGTACAAAGTATTTGGTTTGGTAATAACTCAGGAGGCTGCAAAGGAAATTGTGATCGTATAAAACACAAACTAATTCTAAAAGATTATGATGAGAGCTTACTTGAGCTTGTAAAACAAGAACTTGAAAATATAAATTCAAACAAAATTATCGTTGTGCATTTACAAGGCTCACATGGACCAACTTACTATAAACGCTATCCAAATGCATTTAAAAAATTTATGCCAACATGTGATACAAACGAGCTTAACACCTGCTCACACGAACAAATCATAAACACCTATGATAATACTTTACTTTATACAGACTTTATTATAAAAAGCCTTATAGATATGCTTAAGCAAAATCCTACCAAAGAAGCTTCTTTGCTTTATTTATCAGATCATGGAGAAAGCTTGGGTGAAAATGGAATTTATCTTCATGGTATGCCTTATTTAATAGCACCAAAAGAACAAAAACACATACCGATGATATTTTGGAGTAAAGATAGTAAATTAAGCCGAGATTTACAAAGCAAAAAAGACTATAAACTTTCTCAAGATAATCTTTTTTCAAGTTTGCTCGGGTATTTTGGTGTAAATAGCAAAGAATATGAGGCAAATTATGATATATTTAGCAAAAATTTAAAGGAAAATCCTTAATGAAGCCAAAGTATTCTTTATTTAAAAATGCAAGCTATGCCTTTAGTGGAATTAAATTTTTACTCCAAGATGAAATGGCTTTTAGGATAGAATTTGCCATTATTTTACCTTTGATTTTTGCAAGCTTATTTTTACCTGTGAGTTTTTTAGAGCATTTTGTGCTTGTATTTGTTTTGGTGCTAATTTTGATCGTAGAAGCGCTAAATTCTGCCATAGAAGCTTGTGTGGATCTTTACACCAGTGAATTTCACATCTTAGCTAAAAAAGCAAAAGATTGTGCGAGTGCTGGGGTATTTTTTAGCGTGGTTTTAGCTATAATTACTTGGAGTTTTATTCTTTTTGATTTGGTTAGAGAATGGATGATAAAGTAAAAACACTATGTGCGAAAATCTTTGGTAAAAAACGCTTTGAAATTTTAGAATTTTTAGCCCTTCATGCTAATGAAGATGGCTTTGTCTTTGCAAATATAGAAGAACTTTCTAAAAGGTTAAATATCAGCAAACCTACCATCATTTCTACTTTTAAATTTTTAGAAGAAAAAGCTTTACTTGAAAAACTCAAAAACGGCTTATATAAACTCAAATAGGAGATAAAATGACACTTAAAAACCCTTTGGATATGCATTTACATTTACGTGATGAAAGTATGCTTGAACTTGTAGCCCCATTTAGCGCAAAAGACTTTAAAGCAGGGGTTATCATGCCAAATTTAATTACCCCGCTTACCGAAACAAACGCATTAAAAACTTATAAAGAACGCATTTTAAAAGCATGTAAAAATGAAGATTTTACGCCTTTGATGACTTTATTTTTTAAAGACTATGATGAAAAATTTTTAGAAAAAGCTAAAAATGAGCTTTTTGCTATCAAGCTTTATCCTGCAGGTATCACTACCAACTCAGATAATGGAATTTCAAGCTTTGATGTAGAAAAGTTAAAACCTACACTAAATGCTATGAGTGAGCTTGGCCTGCCTTTACTTGTACATGGAGAAACAAATGATTTTGTAATGGATAGAGAGGCAAATTTTGCTAAAATCTATGAAAAATTAGCTAAAAACTTCCCAAAATTAAAAATCATAATGGAACATATTACCACTAAGGTTTTGTGTGATTTATTAAAAGATTATGAAAATTTATATGCAACTATCACTTTACATCATTTAATGATAACCCTTGATGATGTAGTGGGTGGTAAGATGGATCCGCATTTATTTTGCAAACCTATTGCAAAACGCTATGAAGACAAAGATGCTTTATGTGAGCTTGCTTTTAGTGGTTATGAAAAGACTATGTTTGGAAGTGATAGCGCACCTCATCCATTACACACTAAAGAATGTTGTGGGTGTGCAGCTGGAGTATTTAGCGCACCGGTGATTTTACCTGTGTTGGCTGAACTTTTTGAAAAACATTCAAATGAAGCAAATTTACAAAAATTTATTTCAGATAATGCTTGTAAAATCCATAATCTTAAATTTGAAAAAGATAAAATCATCACTTTAGAAAAACAAGAATGGCAAGTAGCGCAAAAATACGGCGATGTAGTGCCATTTATGGCAGGAAAAACTTTAAATTTCAAGGTTATTTAGCCTTGAAATTTAATCAATAATCAAAAGTTTTATCTTAGCTTCTATAATCTCTTCTACCTCATCTTTTATAAAGCTTTCTAACTCTTGTTTGTTTGCATTAACACCATTCATACTCAAATGCCACAAAGCATTTTCTATCGCACTTTCTTTGTCTCTTTTTACTACTCTAGTTTCGTTAAAAATTTCATACTCATAAGAGATATTTTGCGCATTTAAAAAACCTTGCAAATCCTCTTCATAAAAACCTTTAAAATGCGTATTAAAATGCTCAAATATAGGATCTAAAAAGCTACTTTTGCGCCTACTCGCCCAGCCTAAATATACCTTTTTAGAAGCTAAGCTTAAAAAAGCTTTATAGTCTTTTTCATTTTGTAAAGCAGGGGACATACTCAAAAAGGCTAAGTCAAATTTTGTGTTATTGTTTTTATAAAAGTTTTCAAAGTCTAAATTTAGTGTTTTTACATTTGTTATAGCATGAGTTTTTGCATCTTCTTGCAAAATTTCAAGCATAGCGCTAGAGCTGTCTACACCCAAAACACTTTTTGCTTTTTGTGCTAAATGCAAAGTCCAAACACCACTCCCACAACCTATATCTACCACACTTTTGCCTTGCAAGGATCCAAGTTTTGCAAAAGTAGCTTTTTGAATTTCGTTTAAATCAGGATTATACCTTGCATAGCTTTTTGCTTTTTTATTCCATAAATTCATCTTCACTCCTTATTTTTTCTAATATAGTATAATATTTTTTTGTTTTTAGAAAGGAAAATTATGCGTGTATTGTTTTTGTGTTTGATTTCATTTTTAAGTATATATGCTAAAGATTTGGTAAGTGTTAGTATAGCCCCACAAGCTTACTTTGTAAAGCAAATTGCTAAAGACACTTTAGATATTAATATAGTCATACCGCCTAATGCAAATGAGCATACTTTCGAATTTAAACCAAGTGGTATTTTAAAACTTGAAAAAAGCGATATTTACTTCACGGCAAATTTGGAATTTGAAAAAATTTGGATTTTAAAACTTAAAGATAATCTCAAAAATACCAAAATCATCTCTACTCAAAATGGCATTGATTTTATACCTTTGCAAGAGCATGCACATGAAGGACACCATCACCATGGAGATGATCCTCACACATGGCTTGATCCACTTTTAGCAAAAACTCATGCTAAAAATATCACCCTAGCGCTTATAGAACAATACCCACAAAATAAAGCATTTTATGAGCAAAATTTAGAAAATTTCTTAAAAGAAATGGATGCATTAAATTTACAAATACAAGCTTTATTTAAAAATGCAAAAAACAAGCATTTTTTAGTTTATCATCCATCTTGGGGGTATTTTGCAAAAAGATATCATCTAAGCCAAATTCCTATAGAAATAGAAGGCAAAGAACCTAAGCCAAAAGACTTAGCCAAGCTTGCAAAACTCATACAAAAAGAGCAAATCAAAGCTATTTTTGTACCCAAAGGAGCTAATAACAATACTATTAAAGCTATGGCGAGTAATTATGATCTTAAAATCATAGAACTTGATCATTTGCCAAGTGATTATAAAAATGAGCTTTTAAAAGATGCAAAAAACATAGCAAGTGTTTTACAATGATAAAAATCAATATTAAAAATTTAAACTTTTCATATAATCAAGATGAGGTTTTAAAAAATATCAACCTAAACTATGAAAGCAAAGACTTTTTAGCCATAGTAGGACCAAATGGTGGAGGTAAATCTACACTTTTAAAACTCATACTAGGCTTGCTAAATAGTCATAAAAATATAAACTTTGAAAACTTGAGTTTAAAAGATATAGGTTATGTCCCACAAAATACTTTAGCTAATCCAAACTTTCCAGTATGCGTACTAGAAGTAGTGATGATGGGAAGAGTGGATAAAAAATTCTTTGGTTTTTATACCAAAAAAGATCAAGAGCAAGCCTTACTAGCCTTAGAAAAAGTAGGTATGAGAAATTTTTGGGATAAAAAAATCAACGAATTAAGCGGAGGTCAAAGACAAAGAGTTTATATAGCAAGAGCTCTAGCAAGCGAATGCAAGCTTTTGATCCTTGATGAGCCTACTGCAAGTATAGATACTAAAGGCTCAGTGCAGATTTTTGAGCTTTTGAAAAAATTACACGAAAGCGGGGTTGGTGTGATAGTAATATGCCATGATTTAAATGTAAGCTTAGCTTATGCAAATAAAATCGCATATTTAAACAAAGAGTTATTCTTACATGAAAACACCCCTGAAAAAAAGGCACATTTACTAGCGCATTTAAGCCAAAATCACACGCATTTTTGTGATGTGGAGCTTAGCTTGGAGCAGTGTTGTTGCAAAGGAGAAAATCATGCTTGAACTTTTATCTAGCTCTTTTATACAAAATGCTTTTTTGGCTGCATTTTTAACTAGCATTGCTTGTGGGATTATGGGGACTTTGATCATGATCAACCGCTTAAGTTCTATGGCAGGAGGTATTACGCATGGGGCTTTTGGGGGCATAGGTATAGCATTTTATTTTGGTTTGCCAGTATTAGTTAGCACGAGCTTATTTACTCTTTTTTTAGCCTTGCTTGTAGCATTTTTAGTGCAAAAATATCCTTTTAGAAGTGACAATATAGTCGGTGTTATATGGGCTTTTGGAATGGCTGTTGGTATCATACTCATAGACTTAACTCCTGGTTATAATGGTGATTTAATGGGATATTTATTTGGTAGTATTTTGTCTGTACCTACGCAAGATATAGTTTTATTTGCAGTGATTGATGTAATTTTTATCATTTTAGTATTGCTTTTTTATCGTCAATTTGAAATTCTAAGCTTTGATAAAGAATTTGCAAGCTTAAGAGGGGTTAAAACTAATCTTTTTCACTATCTTTTAATCGCAATGATGGCTTTTTGTATCGTTATAAGTATCAAAGTAGTAGGGCTTATACTTGTGATAGCTTTGCTTAGCATACCTGCATTTATCGCTGAGAGTTTTTCTAAAAAGCTTGGTCAAATGATGATCATCTCTACGCTTTTGAGCATAAGTTTTTGTGTGATAGGGCTTTTTGTAAGTTTTTATTATAATCTTGCAAGTGGAGCTTGTATTATAGCAAGTGCTTGTGTGATTTTTGTGCTTTATCTTTGTTTTAGCGCCTTTTTAAAGAAAAGTTAAAATTTACTTTTACCTTAAAATACTATTTTCATGCACTCTTAAAAAACTAGCAAATTTTGGCTTGCCATTTTTGGTTAAGCCATTGTATTTAAAAGTGATGATAGCACCAACTGGCGGAGGGTTTAAGCGATCGCTTTCTTTAAAACCTGAACCTATTTTAAAACTTACTTTTTTACCCTCAATCACTGCTTCACAAAGTAAAGATCCCATTTTACCTTCAAATTTTCCCTTACCTTCAAAATGCTTTTTTACAACACATTCTGTATCATCAAAAGGTTTTAGTTTAAAAGCATTGCTTGATCTTTTCTTTTCATAAGGTGTGTTGTTTAATCTTATGATTATACCCTCGCCTTTATGCGAAATGATATCTTGGTAAAATTGCTTTAAATGATTTTTATCTTTAATGCAAATTTGTGGGATGATTTTTATAAAATCATTTGGATTTTTAGTCAAATACTTTTTTAAAACTTCTAATCTTGCTTCTAAGGTGCAAGGATCAAGCTTAAATTCCTCACAAGCATTTGACACATCAAAGACATTATAACTTACTTTTTGCCAAAGTTTTTCATCGGGATTTTCTTGGCGTATTAAAGATGAAATTTCTTCAAAAGAAGCTCTTTTTACCCAAAGTTCTCCATCTAACTCAAATTTAGGAAAGTTTTTTGTGAAAAACGAAGGGAGTTTTATAGCATTTCCTGCTCTTGTTTGCATAGACTTACCACTCCAAAGACCTCTTACGCCATCAAGTTTTTCGCTCATGAGATAATGGCTTAAATTTATATCTTTAAATGCTTTTTCATCATAAACTTTAAAAAGTAAAATATCTTTGGCAAAAAGAGGATTTAAAAAGAGAGTAAAGAGAAAAACAAGGCTTATAAAAAGCCTTGTAGTAAGATTAAAGTGCTTTTTTAGCAGCATCTGCTATTTTAGCAAAAGCAGCTGCATCATTCATCGCTAAATCAGCTAAAATTTTTCTATCAAGCTCAATGCCTGCTTTTTTAAGACCATTTATAAATCTTGAATAACTAATATCATTTAGTCTACAAGCTGCATTGATACGCACTATCCAAAGACGACGGAAATCACGTTTTTTGCGGCGTCTATCACGATACGCATAAACCAAACTTCTTTCTAATTGTTCTTTAGCTTTTCTAAAGTGTTTGCGGCGACCACTATAAAAACCACGCGCAAGTTTTAAAACTTTTTTATGTCTGCGGCGTCTTACAACACCTGTTTTTACTCTTGCCATATTTATCCTTTCACAAATTGGCGTTCGTTAAACGAATCTTGCCCTTTAAAATAAGGGGAGTTTGAATGACTTTCGTCAAAAACTAAATTTAAGCGAGCTTAAATTCCTAACATTTTTTCAACCGCTTTAACATTGGTTGAGTGAACATACTTAGAAGTGCGAAGATCACGCATTCTTTTAGCAGGTTTTTTAGTCAAAATGTGGCTTCTATAAGCAGCGCCTCTTTTGATTTTATTTTTACCTACTTTGAAGCGTTTAACAGCACTTTTAACGCTTTTCATTTTTGGCATGTGTATCCTTTGGATCAATTTTTTCATAAAAGAAAGCTATCATTTTACTACAACTATGCTTTAGAAAAATTAAATTCATTTCTTAAGAATTTTTCTTTAAAATTAAGTAAAATACCAAAATCAAACATTTTCAAGGAAAACCATGAACAATCTTTTAATCCTTTATAATCCTTACTATCAAGATAATGTCGTCAAAGAACATTTACAAATTCTGCTTGATAAAGGCAAAGTTGCTTTTGCCAAAGTAAAATCAAAAATCAACGATCAAAACAATTCTTTTGAAAAAGACTTAGATGAAATTTATACTAGCACTAGTAAAGATAGTCCT
Source organism: Campylobacter sp. S4:11 (assembly GCF_024723695.1). Classification (NCBI taxonomy): domain Bacteria; kingdom Pseudomonadati; phylum Campylobacterota; class Epsilonproteobacteria; order Campylobacterales; family Campylobacteraceae; genus Campylobacter; species Campylobacter sp. S4:11. Next base: position 83,337 of record NZ_JANQDC010000003.1, read on the forward strand.
TTGCAACTTTTTTTAAGTGATTATGCGAATTTATTTGTAGCAAAGGTCACAAAGGTAAGTAAAAGTTTAGATGATGAGAGTTTATTGCCAAGTTATTATAAAGAAAAGAATTTTAACATCGAGCAATATTTCATCATAGAGGATTTAAGAGAATTAGTTCGTGAAGATTTTACAACTGTTAAAAATCATTATCTATCAAATTTTACCACGCCAAATTATAAAAACAACTCTTATGCTATTTATGGAAATTCTTATATATATCCTTTAATCATCAAGCAAAAAAATGAGATTGATTATTTTTTAGATGAAACAAAATATTATTTAAACGTTTATAAAAGTCAAGAGTATCTAAAAATTCAAGATATTTATAAAAAATACATCTTTGGAAATGAGCTTTTTCACCTTTTACATCCTGATAGCATTAGCAATATAATATACGCTGAAATGGAATTTGATGAAAATAAGCAAGACCCTTTGTATGATTTTACTTCTATCATTGTTAAATACTCTAAAACCTTAGAATATGAAATTTATGATTTTTGCAAAAAAGTATTTTTGCAACTTTGCCAAAAAGATGAAAGCATAAAAAATATAAGCTATAGCGTACAACAAAATGCTTATATATTAAATGATTTTTTTAAACATAAACCAAATATAGGCACGATGAAATTTTTACTTATCAATAAACAAATTCAAGACTTACTTGAAATAAAATGTAAAAATTTTATCATTTATGAGCTTTGCAAGCACATGAATACCTTGCAAGACATAAGAAACACAGCTGTGCATGAAAAAGCCTCATCTTTAGAACAAACCAAAAAGTTAAGAAATCTCATCTTAGGCATGGATACTTTTAGCATTTTAAAAGGAATTTTAATACAAAAGCAAAGACTAGATGATAAGCAAGTATTGTAACATCACAATACTTGTTTGCTACACCAATAAACTAATAAAATATTATCAACATATCTTTTATATTTTGAAATTTAACTCTTATGTGACACAACCTGTCGTAAAGCTAAAATATAATTTTGTTAACAAAGTTAAATATCTTGACAATGGGGGGGGGGAATGTATAATTTTAATTTTATAAAAGGAGAAAAATGTCAAGTGATGACATATTAAATAAATTTGATATAAGAAATGAATATGAAAGTTTCTTAACCATATTAGAAACTATTAGTAAAAAACCAACTATTTGCGTCATAGGTTTATACAATAGTGGTAAAAGTTCATTGCTTAATGCTTTAACAAATTCTTTTGATAAAAATAATTTTTCAGTGGCTGATATAGTTAAAACAAAAGAAATTAAATCTTTAGAATATGAAGATGTGATTTTTACCGATACACCTGGGCTAAATGTTGATGAAGATGATGATGCGAATGCTTCTAAAGGATTTTTGCAATCTGACATATATCTTTTTGTACATAGTGTTTTAACGGGGGAATTACACAAACAAGAATTTGAGTATTTGAAAAAATTAGTTGAAAATAATGATGATAATTTTGTTAAAAATTTAGTCATTATTTTGTCAAAATCTGATGGCGTAGATAGAGATAAAATTAAACAAGTAAAAGAAAGCGTGAAAAATCAATTATTAAATTTTATCGATCAAAAAACAATTGATAAAATGAAAATAATCCCTATTTCATCTGAAAGCTATATTAAAGGTTATAATGAAAACAAAAAACTTCTTATAGAAAATAGCAATATAGAATTATTAAATCAAACGCTTAATGATTTAAAATCTAATTTAAAAGCAGATGGAAATAGAAAAAATAAACTACTAAATCATGAAATTTTTTCAAAAATAAATGAATTAATTTCTCAAAAAAATAAAGAGCTAAAAGAAAAAACTACAAAAAGAAAACAACTTAAAACAAAGATTGATAAAGATATAAAAGAAGCTAATGAAGATTTAGCAAAATTTTTCAATAAGGAGATATAATGTTACCATTATTTTGGATAGGAGCTGTAGTAACATCTGCTTTTGTTGGTAAAAAAATATATGATAGTATTACCGAAAAAGATAATGATAGTTATAGTTTTGAAGAAAGAAAACAATCTGATTCTGAAATACAATATAACAATCTGCTTAATGCATACAAAGAAAATTTTAAATCCGAAAAAATAGAGCTAGTAACTTCTAGTTATACAGATGCTTGTAAAAATTCTACAAAACCCTTTATTGTGTTTGCAAAAAGTCAAAAACTAGATGATCTTGATAAGCAAATACATTCACTTGAAAATAACATTAAACAATTAGAAGAAATTCAAAGCCAGCTAAAAACAAAACTAGAGGAAATTTCATGAAAGAACAACTAAATCAATTCTATCATGACTTAGAAGAATTAAGCATAATAGGAACTAATTTACTTAAAAAAAGAGAGCAAGTAGAAAATTGTGTAAAAGATTTTAAAGAAAATTGTGTAAAAATCAATATAGATCAACTAGAAGCTAAAAATCAAGAAATTGGTGAATTTTTAAAGCAAAAGTTAGATTCAATACACCTAACTATATCTAACTGGGAAAATGAAATTTTAAAACTATCTAATGAAGATAAATTTAGAGATGAGTTAGAAAATAATTTCATTGTTATCATTTACGGAAAAGTAAAGGCTGGTAAAAGCACTTTAGGAAATTTTGTAGCTAGCAATTGCTTAGAAAATCAAAAATCTTATTTTAAAGTCTATGATAAAACAGGAAAAGAAAAAGAAAGTGAAAAACTAGAAGAAATTCAAGAATTTAAAACAGATATTACAGAATGCACTAGCTCTATACAATTATTCAAACTAGGCGGAAAAGATGAAAATGGTGGTATAGCATGGGTAGATACTCCAGGATTGTTATCTACAACAGAAGAAAATGGAAATTTAGCAAAACAATATATCGAAGCTGCTGATTATATCATCTTTCCAACTAGTTCTGATGCGCCTTTACAAAATGATGAAATAGAACAAATCAAAGAATTAGTAAATTCTGGTAAAGGCTCTGCTTTAAGATTAATCATCACAAAATCAGACAAAACAACACAAGATGAAGTGGATGGAAAAATAGTTACTGTATTAGAAAATAAAAAAGAAGAAGACAGAAAAGAACAAGAAGAATATGTTTTAAATACAACCAAAGAAAAAATCCCAAATTTAGAACAAAATGAAAAAATTATGTCAATTTCAGTTTTTACAGCACAAGAAGGAATTAAAACAAACAATACAGAATTATTTAAAAATAGCAATATAGAAAAATTTTACAATTCCATGTCTTTAGTGCTTACAAAAAAAGCTCAAAAACTAAAAGAAGAAGTACCACAAAAAAGATTGAATTTTTTGATTGATTATATTTTAGAAAAATCAAGTGCCAAAGAAGATTATCAAGCTTTAAATAATTTAATCGAAGAAAAAAAGAGAGAAGGACAAATTATACAATCTAATTTGAATAGGGAAATTTCTTTATTATTATATAAAGAGCTAACTACTATAGTAAATGAACTCGACGAAATTAACACAGAGATGAAATTTAAAAACACAGCAAAAACTATAGCAGAAAAAGTAAATAACCAAATATGCTCTGAAATCAATAAACTTGTAAATGATTTTGTTATGCGATTTGACATCATAGCTCCTGCTTTGGATTCAAAAATAGAAGCAAAATACAGAACATACAAATATACCATACCAAGAGGATTTTTTGAAAAAGTTCTAAATATCTGTTCTTTTGGTGTTTTCTACAAAGAAGAAACAACAAATAAAAAAATCAAAGCAGGTGACAATAGGTCTGAATTGATAGAAAAAAATATCCAATTGCTAAAAAAACACTATGAGGAAGTAGTAGATGAGAGTATTAAAACATTCTACAATGATGTTTTAAACCCTTGCGAAAAAATAGTACATAATCTAGAAAGAAACTTATTAACCCTAGAAAACAACTTATTAAAACTCAAAGGAGAATAAATGAAAAATATAACAGAACAATACAAAAGCAAAATTGCTATTTTGCAAAATATAGAATCAGAGCTGGTTGATCATCAAATTTGCGATCAAGAAAAAATAACTCATCTTAAAAATACCTTACAAGATAAAATAGAAAATTTTAAACCAAAAATGATGGTTTATGGAGTATATAACTCTGGAAAAAGTACCTTAATAAATGCTCTAGTAGGTAAAGAAGTAGCAAAAACAGGTGATGCTCCAGAAACAAAACAAGTACAATCTTACAAATACAATGATTTTGAAATTTTTGATACTCCAGGAGTAAATGCACCTGAAGAAGATCAAAAAATAGCAGATGATTATTATAAGCAATGCGAATTGATTTTGTTTGTAATGAGCAATGAAAATGTAGAACAAACTTTTTTATATGAAAAAATAAAAAAAATCATAGATGATAAAAAATCAGCTATTATTATCTTAAATAAAAAACAAAATGTAAGTGATGAGGATGATATTAAGCAACGCGAAGTAATTTACTTAAATCTTGAAAAATTTGGCTTTGATAAAGAAGATGCTAAAGAAAAAATATCCGTTTATTCAGTTAATGCATTAAGTGCTTTTAAAGGTAAATCTGAAAATAAAAATCTTTTATATGAAAATAGTGGATTTTATGAACTTGAAAACAAAATCAAAGATTTATTCTATAGCAGTGGCGAAAAAGAAATAATACAATTATGCAATAAAAATATTAATGATTTTATAGATGATGTTAATATATCTATAGATAAAAAGTTAGACGATAAATCTATAGAAATTATAGAAAATTTCATCAGCAACACTCAACGTGAAAAAGAAGTAGCAAAACATGAATTACTAGGCATTGTCAATGAAAAATGCTCTAAATTGGAAAATGAGCTATATGATAAAAGTGAAGGCAATGTAGCTTTGCTTGAAGATGTGATAAAACAAAGTATAGATGAAATAAAACAAAAATTAGAAAATACCATGAAAGAAAAAGTTGAAAATCTCAAAAAAAATATTGAAAATATCAACTATACTTTTGATAAATTAAGTAAATGTGATGAAATTAAATTTAATACCTCTAACTCTGATGAATATGCTAGTATAACAGATTTCTTAAAAAATGATGCAAAAAAATGGTTGAGTGGATTAGAGCTTGCACTTATAGCGATTCCACATCCTTATGCAAAATTAGCTCTAAAATGTGTTGCAGTTTTAAATACTATACTATCAACTGTTTTTTCAGACAATGAAACAGAATCTCAAAATGAAAAAAATAAAGCAAAACAAATGCATATTATCAATGAAATAAAAAATATAATTCTTCGCATTAAAGATAATTTTACAAAAGCAATAACTGAACAGCTTGATGATATTTATAATCCAATTATTCACAATAAACTATCTGAAGAATTAAACATAAAAGAACTTAATACTAAGTTACTAGATATAAAAAATCGCATTGGAGAATTAAATCAAGAGTTACCAACTGCTTAATTTAAAAACGACACAACCTGTCGTAAAGCTAAAATATAATTCCTTTTGTAAACCAAAACAAAAGGAATTATTTATGGGAAAATTAGGTTTTATTTTAGGTGGAGTTGCTTTAGCTGCAACTGGATATGGATTAAAAAAATGGTATGACAAAACCAAAGAAGAAAATGCATACTGGACTGATGATCCAAAAGACATAGCATGTGAAATGCTTGGACAAGCCATAGAAAATAATCTCGAGCTTAAAGAAAAATACGAACAAACATGTGCCAACATAAAAAAGATTTTTGAAAACGCAAATCCGAGTGAAATAAAAGATCAAAAAATGGATAATTTTTAACAGCTCACAAAACAAAAAAAGGAAATTGAATGATACGCCCTATGCCGTTTAAAAAAGTATGTAAAAAATGCGGGTATTCTAAAGTGATAGTTCCAAAATCTGATGTTATGTCTTTTAGTGGTGAAATTTTTTCTTGTCCAAAGTGTAAAGAACCTCTCCAAAGAAAAAACGCTAATGCCTTAGAAATAACATTTGGCACTATATTAAATGCTTTTAAAAGATAATGTCTTAGCTTACGACACAACCTGTCACAAGGCTAAAATATAATTCCTTTTGTAAATCAAAACAAAAGGAGTTATTTATGGCGGTTGTAATTGGCATTATAGTCATGATAGCTACTACTATATGGGCTATTGCCTGCGGAGCTTTTTGGGCTTTATTTATATTTGTAGTGTGGTGCGTTATATTACCAAGTTTATTTTTAATAGAAAAATACGGAATTATAAATGTAGCGGTGTCTTATGCGCTAATTTTAGCAGGTATAATGGTGCTTGTAAGGATCATTAAAAGCAATAAAACTTAAGCAAATTTAGATACAATAAAAAATAAATTCAAAATTGAAAGGAAAAAGATGGCATATAAATATGACAAAGATTTGGAATTTTTAAGAGAATTAAATGATGAAGTTTTAAACGATTTGGTAAAAACTCTTACCCATGATGATGATGGTAAACCAAGATATACAGAGGAATTAACCAAAAATGAACTTTATAAAAAGCATTATCCACAACATGAAAAATACATAGAAGCCATAATGGAAGAATTGCAAAAATTTGGCGGTAATACTATTGCTAATAAATTCCGAGATAGTGGTATTTTATATAAAGAAATTCTGCAAGATGTTGCTGAAAAATTAAAAATAAATTTTAATAAAGATGATACAATCTTAGAAATAGAAGAAAAAATTTTAAAAGATACTTTCAAAAAATCCATTGAAAAACTATCTCCAGAAGAATTAAAAGAGCTTTCACAATCTTTGGACTTAAAAGATGTCACTAATTACTCTAAAGATGTTATTTTAAAATATACAGAAGTGAACTCGAGTTTAGTTTTAATGTTTGGTATTTCGCAAATGCTAATAAAAGCAATTAATCAATCTATACTTAAATTTACTGCAGGTGCTGTCACTCAAAGAGCTGGAGCTAGTTTTTTAGGTCCTATTGGCATGACTATAACTGGTCTTTGGACACTCAATGACATAGCCGGAACAGCCTTTAGAGTTACAATACCAGCTGTATTTCATATAATACATCTAAGACAACATTATCTTTTAGAAAAACAAGAATTAGAAAAAAAGCAAAGAGAAAAAAAACAGCTAAAAGAAAAAATACAAGATGGTAAAAAATATAGTATTAATGAGCTATTTGATCAAAAATTAAACATTTTAATAGCTGGTCCCACTGGTGCTGGTAAAAGCTCTACTATAAAAGCACTATTTGAATATGAGGGAAAAGAACTTGATATAGAAATCGGAACAACAGCTAAGCCAGAAACTAAAGAAGTTAAAGATTTTAAACTAGACAATTTAACAATCTATGATTCGCCTGGTTTTGGAGATAGTGAAGAAAACGATAAAATATATAAAAATCAAATCGAAGAATTATTGAAAAAAAAGGGCGATGAAGAAATTGATCTTGTTTTAATCACTTTAAACGGTGCAAATCTTAGAGATTTAGGTACTTTTTATAATCTAATTAAAGATACCATTATGCCTACATTAAAAGACAAAAAAAGAATATTGATTGCTATTAATAAATGTGATAAAGCTTCAGATATACCAAATTCTTTTGATTATGAAAAAAATCAACCTAGCAGAGAACTAATAGAAAAACTAAACGAAGATGTAGAAATCATTAAAAAAAGAATTCATGATGATACTAAAATAAATGTTGACATAATATACTATGCAGCAGGATACACCGATAAAACAAAGAAAAAACAAAAATCATACAATCTTAAAAAATTGTTAGCATATATCATTGATAAAACACCTACAGAAAAAAGATTTGTTTATTTAAAATATAAATCACAAAATGAAACAAATTTTCAAGACAATGATAACATTGAAAACTACAATGAAAAAATAGGAAATTCTTTTATAGAAACGCTCAAAGAATATGCTGTAAAAGGCGTAGAAATAGCAAAAGATTTTATTGATTTTATAAAAAGTGAGCAATTTCAAGAATTCAAAAATTTTAGCAAGGAAATATTTGACATTTTCAAAAGTTCAAAAAAATAACAATTTTGCTAGTCTAAATATTTAGACTAGCACTTAAATTTACAAGTTTAATATTTTAAAAGAAGTCATACCATGCTAAACAAACTACCTCAACTTTTTTCATTGCTTTTTAGCTATAAATCAAACATCTTTGATATCATCTCAAAGCCAAAGCAAGCTTATACTTACACTAAGTTTGCTTTAGAACTAAAAGAGCTTTATGAAAAAGAAAATGACAAAACCGAAGCTGCTTTTATCATCCTAGATAGAGTGCTTAAATTTAAAAAAGAAAGTCCTGATGATTTTGATGATCTTTTAAAGCTTATTCAAGAGCTTTTAGCTACTTATGAAAATGATCCAAAAACAATCAAACAAAACATCAAAGATTTGCTAAAATAAACAAAAAAAGGTTGTATATGGAAAAAGACAAGCTTTCTACGCGTTTAGTTTCTATACTGCAGTGTTTAAACAATGGTGAGCGTTTTAGCTTAGAAGAGCTTGCACAAGAATTTAATGTCAGCATTCGCACCATACAAAGAGACTTGCATGAGCGCCTTGCTTTTATCCCTATAAAAAAAGAAAATGGAAAATACTTTTTAGAAGGCTATGTTTTAGGAAAATTAAGCTTTAAAGATATACAAAATTTTGCTATTTTAAGCGGTATAGGTAGGCTTTATCCTAGTTTAGATAAAGAGTTTTTAAACGACTTGCTTAATGAGAAAATCAACAAAGCCTTTTTAGTCAAAACCCAAAGCTATGAAACACTTAATAGAGAAGTTTTTGAAGAACTAAGCGCAGCTATCATAGCAAAATACCCCATTAGCTTTTACTACAAAGAAAAACACAGAAAAGCTAATCCATACAAACTCATCAATATTGATCACATATGGTATCTTTTAGCAGATGAAAACGATACTTTAAAAACCTTTACTTTTTCTAAAATCACACAACTAAAAGTGGAAAAAAAAGAAATTTTTACCCCAAAAGAAGAGTTTTTAAAACAAATTCAAAAAGATCAAAGTAATTGGATTAGTAAAGAAAACAAAGAAGCTATTTTAAAACTTGATAAAAAAGCTAAAGAATATTTCTTAAGAAAAAATGCCCTTACTAAATACGAATTTATAGATGAGGATGAGAATTTTATTTATATCAAGGCATTTTATACTTATGATGATGAGCTTTTAAATTTAATAAGATATTGGATACCATATATTAAAATAAACAAACCTATTGCTTTAAAAGAAAAGCTTTTTGAGCAGTTAAATACATACATGCAAGATTAGTGTTTTTTTAACACATAAAGTTGTTCTTGTATATGCATAGAGCGTTTAGAAAGGTTTCTACTAGCTCTAAAGGCATTATACTTTTGCTCAAGCACAAAGCATTTTCCAAGACTTTGAAGTCTTTTTGTGAAATTTTCTTTTTTTACAAAACCCTCACAATTATAAGAAAGCAATACAATCTTAGCTTTTAAATCATTTATCAAATCAAACAAAGCATCTTCGGCTTTTTTTTCTTTGTTGAAAGCACTGCGGTTCCAGTCTTTTGGTATGCCAGAAACCTTTGAAATTTCCTTTGGCTTTTTATAATTAGCGATTAAATTTAACATAAAATAATTTGATCCATAAGGATGCTGATTATAAGGTGGATCTAAATACGCCACATCAAAGCTATCAAGCTCTTTAGCTAAAATATTTGCATCTTTTTGAAAAACCTCATATTTACAAGTAAAATTTGAAAAAATAGGCATTTTTAAAGCTATATCGCCCTTTATACGACTAAGTGCATTTGCTCCATTTCCTCCAAATTTTCCCACTCCATTTTTATCTTTATAAAAACCTTTAAAAACCCCACTTGTATTTGCATGCACACTTGCTTCATAAATAAGTGGTGCAATGAAATATTTTTGAATTTCTTTTGGCAAGCTTGAAATTTTTTCTCGCATAGAGTCTAAATACATAGCGTTTTTAAGCGTGTAAAAAACTCTTTCATTCTTTTGGATATACTCATCATCATTTGGCGCATAAAGCTTACTTATAAAGCCTTTTTTGAGTTTTAAATCAGAAATTAAAAAAGCATAATATTTTTGTAATTCTTGTAAAAATTTTGCGTTTTGATTGCTTAAATAACACTCATTGATGATTTTAGAATAATCTTCCAAATCATTTGCCATGATAAAACTCGCATAAGGCCTCACAAAACGCGAAACCACCCCAGAGCCACTAAATACATCACAAAAACTAAATTTGTCTTTTTTAAGCTCATTTTGTGCGAATTTAAAGCCTTGATTTAAAAACTCAAGCAAAGATCTTTTATTACCAAGATAAGTTATGATTTGTTCTTTTAAAAATTGTGGATTTTCTTCTAGCATAAGTTTAAAATACAAGCCTTAAAAAGGCTTGTGATTATTTTTTCTTTTTAGGAGTTACTAGCATATTTACATAGCGTCCTTCGAGTAAAGGCTCTTTGTCTCTATCTGCTATATCTTCAACCATTTGCCAAATTTTTTCAAGCAAAGCTACCCCTGCTTCAGGAGAGCCCATCTCACGACCTTTTAAAAACACTCTAAATTTCACATGCTTACCTTGCTCTAAAAACTCACTTGCGTGTTTGACTTTATAATTAATGTCATTTTGAGCGATTTTCACAGAAAGTTTGATTTCTTTTATATCAATAACTTTTTGTTTTTTCTTTGCTTCTTTTTGTTTCTTTTCTTGTTGATAACGGAATTTTCCATAATCCATTATCTTACATACAGGTGGTTTGGCTTCAGGGGCTATCATCACCAAATCAAGCCCTAGTCTATTTGCTATATCTAGCGCTTCATCACTACTAATAATGCCATAAACCTTGCCATCATCACCTATACATCTGATCTCATCTGCCTGAATTTCTTCATTTAGCAATACTTCTTTTTCTTTACTCAAAAGCGTACCTCACTTAATTTCTCCTTTGTTAGGGTTATAAATTCATCTAAAGTCATTGTTTTTTGTTCTTTTGCTCTTCTATCTCTTAAAGCCACACTTTTGTTTGCTACTTCTTCATCACCTAAAACAAGTATCATAGGCACATGTGCTTTTTCAGCGGTGCGGATTTTTTTATTTAAGCTTTCATTTTTATTATACACTTCACTATCAATGCCAAGTTCTAAAAGTTTTCTTGCTATTTCTTTTGCATAATCATGGTGATTTTGTGAAATAGGCACTATAGCTACTTGAGTTGGTGCTATGAAAAATGGCAACTCCCCTGCACAATGCTCTACTAAAATTCCTATAAATCTTTCAAAAGAACCCAAAATAGCACGGTGAAGCATTACAGGTTGTTTTTTCTCATTATCTGCGTCTGTGTATTCGAGTTTAAAACGGCTTGGTAAGTTAAAATCTACTTGTATAGTTCCACACTGCCATTTTCTTTTTAGCGCATCAGTGATTTTTATATCGATTTTTGGACCATAGAAAGCTCCACCGCCCTCATCAATGCCATATTTTAAACCTTGCTCATCTAAAGCTTCTTTTAAAGCCTTTGTAGCTATATCCCAAATTTCATCATCACCTATTGCTTTTGCTGGGCGCGTTGAAATTTCCATTTCATAATCAAACTCAAAAGCCTTCATCAAAGTATCAACAAAGCTTAAAATTTCTAAAACTTGCTCTTTTATCTGACTTGGCATACAAAAAATATGTGCATCATCTTGGGTAAATTCTCTTACTCTAAAAAGCCCGTGTAAAACTCCACTTTTTTCATGGCGGTGCACCACGCCATATTCAAAAAATTTCAAAGGTAAATCACGATAGCTTCTAACATCACTTTGATAAATTTTAATATGTCCTACACAATTCATCGGCTTAATGCCGTATTCTTGCTCATCAATTTGCGTAAAATACATATTTTCTTTATAGTTTGCATAATGCCCACTAATTTTCCACGCATCAGCTTTTAAAAGTTCAGGCCCACGCACAGGCTCATAGCCTCTTAATCTATGTGCTTTATATAGCAAATGCTCTAATTTGCTTCTTAATTTTGCACCATTGCTAAGCCATATAGGAAGCCCACCGCCTATTTCATCATCAAAGGCAAAAAGCTTCATTTCATTACCAAGTTTTCTGTGATCTCTTTTTTTAGCTTCTTCAATGATTTTTAAGTATTCATTTAAACTTTCTTTATCTGCAAAGGCAGTACCATAAATTCTTGTGAGCATTTCTCTTTTTTCATCGCCACCCAAATACGCTCCCGCTACACGAGTAAGCTTGAAAAATCTTAAATACCTAGTATTTGGCACATGGGGCCCACGGCATAAATCTTCAAATTCACCTTGCTTATAAATACTTACTTTTCCATCAGGAATTCTTAGTAAAACTTCTTGTTTTAAATCATCATTAGCAAATTTTTCTTTAACCTCAGTCTTTGAGAGTTCATATTTTGTGATGTCTAGCTTTGCCTCTGCTAGTTCTTTCATTTTCTTTTCGATTTTGCTTAAGTCTTCTTCTGAAATCTTGCTATCAACTCTAAAATCATAATAAAACCCATCTTCTATCACAGGTCCTACGAAAAATTTAGCCTCTGGATATAAACTTTTAATCGCTTGAGCCATTAAATGTGCACAAGAGTGGCGGATAACTTCTAAACTTTCTTTAGAGTTATCAAAATAAATCGGAGTTAAATTTGTATCATTGTTAAAACTTTGAGTATCTATCAAAGTTTCATTATTTGCATATGCAATTATATCTTTTGTCATTTCTACCCTTAACACTCACTAACCTTGTGAGCTTAAATTAAAATATAAGACTAATTTTAGCTATGAAAAACTTAAACTTTTTTTAAATAAAGGATATTTTTATATTTCAAACACCCGTTCTTGATATATCTAAAGCACCACTCATAAAAAGGTATAAAAATACAAAACCTAAAATTATCCTATAAATTCCAAAAGGTATAAAGTTTATTTTGCTGATTAATTTTAAAAATATTTTAATTACCACAAAAGCCACTACAAAAGCTGTTATAAAACCTATGGCTAAAGGAATGAAATTATTCATATTGCTTAAAACTTGTGGTTCTTTATAAATACTATAAGCTGTTGCTATAATCATAGTTGGTATAGCAAGCAAAAACGAAAATTCAGAAGCAACTTTGCGATCAAGCCCAAGCAATAAGCCGCCTATAATACTTGCTCCACTTCTTGAAGTACCTGGTATGATAGCAAGAGCTTGGGTTAAACCTATCAAAAAAGCTTGTTTATAACTTACCTCATCTAAAGAGTGGATTGTGTAGTCTTTTTTTCTATGTTTAAGTTCTATGATGATAAAAATAATCCCGCCAATGATTAACATAGTAGCCACGGTATAGCCATTAAATATTTCTTTTAAAAACTTATATGCTATAAAACCTACTCCACCTGCGGGCAAAAAGCCCACAGCAAGTTTTAACCAAATATCAAGTTTTTGAGTTAGTTTATCTTTGAAAATAAAAATCACCGCTAGTATAGAACCAAGCTGAATAATGATAAAAAAACTTCTCCAAAAATCATCTATATTTAAACCCAAAATTTCAGCACCTAAAATCATATGTCCTGTAGATGAAACAGGTAAAAATTCTGTCAGACCCTCAATGATTCCTAAAATCAAAGCATAATAATAATCTAAATTCATTTTTTAAGCACTCTTCTTGCAAAAATTAGCATAATCGCTACAAAAACTACAAAACCTATAATCCCATCATCTTTAAATGAAGTTGCAATAGCAAGCGGATCTTCAGTCCCACCTCTACTAATAGAAAGTACAGTTAAACCAGCTATTAATACTCCAAATATACTCTCACCCACTATCAAACCAGAGGCAAATAAGGTTCCTTTTTGCTCATGCTCTTGAATGAGTTCTTTTTTATGAGCATTTTTAGCATATCTTTGCTCTAAACGCTTTTTGATTAAATACGCTAGTAAGCCACCTACAAACAAAGGCATATTAACAGCAGGTGGTAAATATATACCTATACCCACAGCTAAAGGTGGTAAAGACATATTTTTCTTTCTTAATAAACGATCGACGATAATTATACCAACACCCACAAAAGCACCCGCTATAATATAACTCCAATCGATATTAGCGTTAAAAATACCTTGAGCTATAGTACTCATCAAATTTGCTTGTGGTGCAGCAAGCGCATTTGCCTCATCCATTCCTTCTCTTGGCATTGCACCCACAAAACCATAAGCTTGGTATAATAAATTTAAAACAGGAGCGATAGCCAAAGCTCCAAATACACAACCTATAATCAAAGAAACTTGCTGTTTCCAAGGAGTTGCACCCACTAAATAGCCAGTTTTTAAATCTTGTAAATTATCATTAGAAATAGCAGCGGTTGCCAAAATAACACTAGTAGTAAATATAGCAAAAGCAATAGCAAATTTAGACATCAAAGGATCACTAAATAAATCTACTTGATAACCCAAAAGTAAAATAATCAAAGAAGAAATCATAATCCCAATTAGTCCTATACCCGAAATAGGAGAAGATGATGAACCCACTAAACCTGCCATATATCCACAAGCAGAAGCTACAAAAAAGCCTATAAAAATAGCTACTAAAGTTCCCACTAAAGCAAAAAGAATTTGATAGCCACTTGCTAAATTTGAATCAGCCACAAAAGCATAAAATGAAATAAACAAACCTATACACATAAGTACAAATAAACCTAGCATAGCTTTTAAAGATAAATCCATATCTTTAGGATCTTGTGAGAGGTTTAATGAAGTTTTTTTAAGCATATTTTTCATGCCATCATATACAGGCTTTGCAAGCTCTATTAAAGTCCATAATGCTGCTATAGCAATAGCTCCTGTGCCTATTAAGCGCACTTTTTGAGCCCAAATTTGATTAGCTATATCAAGTGCACTTAAGCTTACATCAAAACTTTCTTTAGCAGAAAAATATGGCACAAAAACCATCCAAGCAAGCACCATACCCGCAAGCAATGCAACACCTCCGGCTATACCTACTAAGTATCCAGCACCCAAAAGTGCCACTGAATAGCCCATAGAAAATCCAAAAGTCATTTTTTGCCAAATAAATGCAAAACTACTTCCACTTGAAAGCAATTTAAAGCCACTTGAAAAAAGGCTTATAATAGAAGCTAATACTACACCAAGTGTGATTTCTTTTAAGCCTACTTTTCCTTTTTTATCAGCTTGGTCTTTATTAGCTACTTTTAAAATTTCAGCAGCAGCTCTTCCTTCAGGATAAGCTAATTTACTCTCTACTACCATAGCTCTACGTAAAGGTATAGTAAAAAGCACGCCTAATCCACCCCCGCAAAGACAGAGCATAAAGGTAAGCCAAAGTGGAAATTCAAACCAATATCCACACATAAAAAGACCCGGTATAACAAAAATCACAGCCGAAAGCGTACCTGCAGCTGAAACTTGAGTTTGAACCATATTATTTTCTAAAATATTAGAGTCTTTAAAGATTTTTAAAACAGCCATTGCAATCACAACAGCAGGAATAGAAGTAGAAAAAGTAAGACCAACTTTGAGCCCCAAATATACATTTGAGGCGGTAAAAACAATCGTTAAAATACTTCCTAGTATTATACCCCTAAGCGTAAGCTCCGGTAGTGAGTTTTTTGTATGCATTTTGCTTCTCCATTTTTATTGACAACCTTCACATTCTATAGTTCTATCAACCACATCATCATTTACTTTTTGACTATCAGGACTTTCGCTTCTTAGATAATAAGTTGATTTAACACCTAATTCCCAAGCAAGTTGATAAATTTCATTTAAATATCCACCGCTTGCTTTATCTAAAGAAACAAAGATATTTAAAGATTGACCTTGATCAATCCATTTACCACGAATCGCTGCTGCTTTTACTAAGATTTTTTGATCAAGCTCATAAGCAGGAGTATAATACTGCCAAGTATTAGTACTTAAATTTGGCACCACAGTTGGTATCATACCGCTTAAGTTTTGTTCAAACCATTTTCTTTTATATACAGGCTCAATTGTTTGAGTAGTACCCACTAAAATAGAAATAGAAGAAGTTGGCGCTATGGCCATTAAATAACCATTTCTTATACCATCTCTTTTTAATTTTTCTCTTAATTTTTCCCAATCACACTCACTTTGATCAAATAAACCTTCACTTGCAGTAAGCTTTTTAGCATTTTCGTTTGCTACATCAATTGGCACTATACCTTTACTCCAGTTTGATCCTTCAAAGTCAGGATAGCTTCCTTTTTCCAAAGCTAAATTTGAGCTAGCTAAAATAGCTTCATAGCTAATCATCTCCATAATACGATCAATTTTTTCAAAATGCTCATTAGAACCCCAATAAATTTGTGCTTCAGCCAGCATTTGTGCTTCACCCATTACACCAAGCCCTATAGCGCGTGATTTTAGGTTGGTATTTTTAACCTTTACATGAGGATAAAAATTTAAATCGATCACATTATCAAGCATTCTTATGGCTGTTGGTACTACTCTTTGGATATCTTCTTTAGTGTTAATTTTACTTAAATTTATACTTGCAAGATTACAAACTGCGGTTTTTCCTTCGTTTTTATATTTTTCGACTATATAGACTTTTTTACCATTAATACTATCCAAAGTAGAAACTTTCTTAGCAAGTTTTTTATATCCCCCATCTATTGTAAGCTCTTCATCCTCATCTAAATGAAGCTCTGTTTTATCATCAAATACTATTTTAATTTGATAATAGTTTGGATCTGTATTTTGAAAAATTTCTGTACATAAATTTGAACTTCTTATAATCCCTGCGTGAGAATTTGGATTTGTTTTGTTTGCACTATCTTTAAAACATAAAAATGGCATACCTGTTTCAAAATAAGATAAAAGTATTTTTTTCCAAAGCTCTTTTGCATCTATAATTTCTTTAGCTATGTTTTCATCTTTTTCAAATTCTTCGTATTTTTTCTCAAATTCTTCACCGTATAAATCGCATAAGCTTGCTGTATCAGCAGGATCAAAAAGCGTCCATTTATCATTTGCTCTTACTCTTTTCATAAATAAATCATTAATCCATAAAGCAGGGAAAAGCTCATGTGCTCTTCTTCTTTCTTCACCTGAGTTTTTACGCAAATCTAAAAAGTCATTAATATCCATATGCCAAGGTTCAATATAAACTGCAATCGCTCCTTTTCTAGTGCCAAGTTGATCAACAGCTACTGCTATATCGTTAGTGATTTTTAAAAATGGTATGATTCCACCTGCTGCGTTTTTATGTCCATCTATACTTCCACCCATAGCGCGTACCTTAGACCAATCCCAGCCTATACCGCCACCAAATTTAGACAATAATGCCATTTCTTGATAAGAATCAAAAATTCCTTCTATATTATCAGGCGTACTTCCTATATAACATGAGCTTAATTGGTGTCTTGTAGTTCTTGCATTTGAAAGGGTTGGGGTTGCAAGCATTACTTCAAAAGTTGAGATTAAGTCATAAAATTTCTTAGCCCAAGTTTGAGAATCTAATTCATTTTGTGCTAAAAACATTGCAATAGCCATAAACATTTGCTGTGGTAATTCTATAGGCATACCCTTAGAATCTTTAATCAAATACCTATCATACAAAGTTTTTATACCAAGATAAGTAAATTGCAAATCGCGTTCTGGCTTTATATAAGCATTAAGATCATCTAAATCATATTTTTCTTTTAAGCCTATTAAAATCCTACCTTCTTTTTCACCTTTTTCAAGATATTCTCTTAAATGTTTATATCCATTATAACCACTTACTTTTTTATATAAATCGTATAAAAATAATCTTGCAGCAACAAAGGTCCAATTAGGTCTATCAATATCTATTTTATCTACTGCTGTTTTAATTAAAGTTTGCTGGATTTCTTCTGTTGTTATACCATCACGAAATTGAATTTTTGCATCTACTTCAAGCTCACTTTGGCTAACATTTTCCAAATTTGCCACCGCATCAGTGGTATATTTTTTAATCTTAGAAACATCTAACTCTTCAGTTCTACCATTTCTTTTTAATACTTTCACTCACAACCCCTAATTTATTATTTAAAAGTTCTTTCAAAAATTTTATCTACGTTCTTTGTATAGTAATTATAATCAAAACAATTTCTAATATCTGCTTCACTTAAAGACTTTTTCAAATCCTCATCAGCTAATAAAGCTAACAAAAACAAACTCTCGCCTTTTTCATTTAAGGCAGGTTTGCCATTTTGTAAATCAGCCCAAACTTTCATAGCATTTCTTTGGACAATTTTGTAAGCTTCTTCTCTACTTATACCTTTAAATGGAAGCTCAAGCAATACTCTTTGAGAAAATACAAGTCCCCCAGTTAAATTTAAATTTTTCATCATATTTTCTGGATATACCAAAAGCTTTTCTATCACACCACATAATCTTGAAAGCATAAAATCAGTCGTGATAAAAGCATCAGGTAATACAAATCTTTCTACGCTAGAATGTGATATATCTCTTTCATGCCATAAGGCTACATTTTCTAAAGCAGGTGTTACATAAGCTCTTATCATCCTGCAAAGACCGGTGATATTTTCACTCAAAACAGGATTTCTTTTATGAGGCATAGCTGAGCTTCCTTTTTGTCCTTGAGAAAAATACTCTTCAGCTTCATATACTTCTGTTCTTTGAAAATGGCGGATAGCAACAGCGATTTGCTCACAACTTGAAGCTAAAATAGCTAAAGCCGAGATAACCTGTGCGTAACGATCTCTTTGTATAACTTGGTTTGAAACGGGTGCTGGCTTAAGATCTAAATTTTTGCAAACTTCTTCTTCAAATTCAAGTGGAGCATGAGCAAAATTTCCCATAGCACCACTGATTTTTCCATAGCTAATCACTTCTTTTGCATGAATGATTAAATCTTTTGCATGAACTAGCGAATCATACCAAATAGCCAAAACTAAGCCAAAAGTTATAGGCTCTCCATGAATTCCATGACTTCTTCCTACCATTAAGGTATTTTTATGCTCATATGCTCTTGTTTTAATCGCTGCTAAAACTTGATCTAAATCTTGCAAGATTAGTTCCAAACTATCTTTAATCTGCAAAGCAACTGCAGTATCAATACAATCTGAACTTGTCATTGCATAATGTACAAAACGACTTTCCTCGCCCAAACTTTCACTTACGCTAGTTAAAAAAGCGATAACATCATGCTTGGTAGTTTTTTCTATCTCATCTATTCTTGCTATATCAAATTTTGCATTTTTTATAATTTTTTCACAATCATCATCTTTAATAAGACCAAGTTTATTCCATGCTTTCACAGCAGCTAATTCTACTTTTAACCATGCATCATATTTTGCTTGCATGTCCCATTTTTTAGCCATAATTTCTCTACTATATCTTTCAACCATTTTCAAGACCTTTTTTTATATAATTTTTATGAAAAAATAGCTTGAATTTTATTATAAATTACCTAAGAAAGTTATTAAATGGCATATATAAAAAAGAAACTATCAAATAATGGAAAAAAGGCATTTAGACTGCTTATGGATGAGTTAAAAATTTCTATGCATGAAGCACAAAAACTCATTGATAAAAAAAGACTATTTTGTGATGGAAACTTGGTAGAAGAAAAAAATAAATTTTTAAATGGTTTAGTAGAATTAATCGTATATGAAAACAACCCCAAAGGATTAGAAATAGTTTTTGAAAATGAAGATTTTGCCATCGTAGAAAAACCAAGCGGAGTGCTAACTCATCCTAATGGACGCAATTGTGCTTATAGTCTTTGTGATGAAATTTGGCATTTATGGGGTGAAAAAGCTTGCGTGGCTCATAGACTAGATAAAGAAACAAGCGGACTTTTACTCATAGCAAAACATAAAAATGCACAAATTGAGTTAAAAACTATGTTTGAAAAAAGATTAGTGCAAAAAAGCTATCTTGCATTAGTAAAAGGAAAAACCAAAGAAGAATTTATAGTAGATAAAAAAATGAATTTAGCTAAAGACTATGATGCAGTCAAAACTAGGATGCATATTTGTGAAAATGGCAAAGAAGCTTTAACACAATTTTACACTTTAGAATATTTTGAAAATTTAGATGCCAGTTTAGTTTTAGCTAAACCTCTAACAGGAAGACAACACCAAATAAGACTACATTTGTTTCATGTGAAACACAAAATTTTAGGTGAACCTTTATATGGTTTAGAAAAAACACAAATAGAACAAATATTAGATGGAAAAATGAGTGATATCAAAAGAGCTCACATCACAGGTGCTAAAAGACTGCTTTTGCACTCTTTTAGCTTAGAATTTACATATAAAAATCAAAAATTTTTGATACAATCTCAAAAAAATATAAAAGGTGAGTTTTTAAAGGAGATAATACAATGAAAGAAAATATTTCCATTGGATACTTTTGCCCTCATAATATCGGAGATATGGTTGCTAGTTTAGATATGCTATATGCAATTAAATATATTTACCAAGCAGATATAACAGTTTTTTGCAAAAAAAACACTGAGTCCATTTTAAAAAATTTTAATTTTATTGATCATATAGAACTAATTGAAAAAATTGATGAAAATATTATCGATCAAATCAATAAATATTCACTAGATTATTTAATATCATTTCATGCAAAATCTTTTTTAATTAAACTTCTTATAAAAACAAACACAAAAAATATTATTGTAAAAGCAAAATTTGTTAGTGTATTTTCTTTTAAATGTAAAACTATCTTTACAAGTATAACAAAAAGATTTTTTAAAAATAGAAGTGATAGAGATAGAATGTTATATTATGCTAGAAAAATAGATCCTAAAAAATTTGATAAATGCATAAAAAAAATCAATTTTGATACCACTATAAAAACATTAGATGAAAACAAAGATATTGTTAAAAATTATCTTCAAGAAAACAATATTAAAAATTTTATTATTATAAACCCTTTTAGCATTACAGTAGATTTCACACTAAACCTAGTTTCATTTTTTGATCTCATAGCAAAAATTCGATTTTCATATCCAAATATAAACATTATTATTCCAACTTATAATGATATTCATGACACTTTTATAAGAAATATTAAACAACATAATATAAATCTTTTATCAGAAATTTATATTTTTAAAAACAATGATGATATTTTAAATTTAGTAGAACTTATATCTCAATCAAAATGTATTATTAGTCCTAGCACAGGCCCAATTCATATTGCAAGCAATATAAAAATCCCTAGTATTGGATTATATCCTAAAAAGGATAGTATATTTTGGCCAACATACAACAAAGACTATGTTTTTATCGATAAAAAATGCAATGAATTATTATGTCATGAAATAGATAAAATTATAGCAGATGTCATTGATAGATTAAAAAAATATATCAATTAATCTTTAACCTGATCTTCATTTTTTAATACATAAATAATCCCACCAAGTCCTATGATCACTACTATACTTATAAAAATAAGCTGTGCTATATCTAAAAAAGTCATTGTTTACTCTGCCTTTCTTTAAGCTGTCCGCATGCAGCTGAAATATCAAGTCCTTTACTTTCTCTTATTGTACAAGTAACACCTTTGGCACTTAAATAATCTTGAAATTTAACCGCATTTTCAACACTTGGTCTTTTATATAAACTTCCTTCGTGTGGATTAAAAAGTATTAAATTCACTTTAGCTTTTATGCCATTTAAAAGTTTGACTAGTTCTTTTGCATGTTCTATTTTGTCATTTATCCCATCAATTAAAAGGTATTCAAACATTACTCTTTTACGCTGATCTATAGGAAAATTTCTCACTGCTTCCATAATACTTGCTATATTATAAGCTTTATTAATAGGCATTAATTCGCTTCTAAGCTCATCATTTACAGCATGAAGCGAAATGGCCAAAAGTACACCCAAATTCATTTCTCCAAGCTCTTTGATCTGTTTTGCTAAACCGCTAGTGCTTATCGTTTGTCTTCTAGGGCTTATCGCTAAGGCATCATTATCGGCTAAAATTTTAACTGCCTTAGAAACATTTTTGAGATTATCCAAAGGTTCTCCCATACCCATATAGACTATGTTAACCCTTCTTTCATAAGGAATGTGATTATGTTTTTTGATCCATAAAATTTGTCCTACTATTTCCCCTGCGCTTAAATTTCTTTTTAAACCACCTTTAGCAGTAAGACAAAAACTGCACCCACTTTTGCACCCCACTTGAGAGGAAACGCAAATGGTATATCTTGCATGTTTGATGATTTTTCCATTTTCATCTACAAGTTCTTCTTTCATAGGTAGCAAAACAGCTTCTATTTTTTTACCATCTAAAAGCTCAAAAAGATATTTTATACTCCCGTCTTTGCTTTTTTCATCTTTTACACATTTTAAAGGTGAAAAATGAAAATTTTCTTGCAAGTGCGCTCTAAAATCTTTTGGCAAAGATGACATTTGTAAAAAATCATCTGCATATTTTTTGTACACCCATTCAAAAATTTGCTTTGCTCTAAATTTTGGCTGGACTAAATTTTCTAATTCTTCTTTAGTAAAATCTAATATATTTTTTAATTCACTCAATTTTTTTCCTATATAAGTTTTTTATCTAACAAAAAATCTTTTAATAATTCTTTTGCTTTTTGATGGTTTTTTAAAAAATCCTCATGTGCAAATTCATTACAAAAATTTGTCGCACATAAATAACAAATTCCCTCTATCCCTTGCATTTTTGCACAAGAAAGCACTGCATATGCTTCCATATTTTCTATATGTACACCCCTTTTAAAAAATTCTTGGGCGATATTTTCATCTTTACAAATATAATTTGAAGAATTAATCATAGTTTCATGTGAAACATTTAATCTAATCTCATTTGCTATAGGTGTATAAAAACTATCAAATAAATCTGCGTATTCTAAATTTGCAGCATTAGAACTTTCATAAATGTCTAAAATTTTTCCCTCTTGGTAAATTCCACATGTGCCTATAAAAATTACCCTATCTACTTTTACTTGACTTAAAATTTTACCTAGAAAAAAAGCAGAATTAACCAAACCTATGCCTATACTTTGTGCAAATTTAAAATCCTCATTTCCTCCTGCACACACTATAAGATTTTTCAAAAATTAACCTTTATAAAAAATAATTCAAATTTTATCTAATTAGCGCTTAAAATAATGCTATAATTAATATTTTTTAGATAGAATAAATTTATGATAAAAGCAAAAAAACATTTTGGACAAAATTTTTTATGTGATAAAAGCGTGGTAGATAAAATCATCCAAGCCATACCCAAAGATACTAAAAATATAGTTGAGATTGGGCCTGGCTTAGGTGATTTAACGCAAGAACTTTTGAAAATCTCACAAGCTCATATTAGAGCTTATGAGATTGATAAAGATTTGATTCCTATTTTAAATAAAAAATTTCAAAATGAGATTGAAGGTGGAAATTTTGAGCTTATTCATCAAAATGCAAGTGATGCTTTTGATCAAGGAAGTTTAAGCGATAAAGAGTACTTTTTAGTAGCAAATTTACCATATTATATTGCTACAAATTTGATTTTAAAAGCCCTAGAAGATCAAAATTGCCTTGGGCTTATAGTAATGGTGCAAAAAGAAGTAGCACAGAAATTTTGTGCAAATGAAAAAGAAAGTAATTTTTCGGCTTTAGGGGTGCTTTGTGCATTAATATGTCAAAGACAAATGCTTTTTGATATACAGCCACAAAGCTTTAATCCTCCGCCAAAAGTTACTTCAGCTGTAATGAAGTTAATAAAAACCACTCATTATCAGCAAAAATGTGGAAATATAGAAGCTTTTAAAGAATTTCTTAGAGCTTGTTTTCAAAATCCTAGAAAACAACTCTTATCTAATTTTAAAAATAAAAAAGAAAAAATTTTAAAAGCATTTGAAGCACTAAATCTCTCTTCTACCTCAAGAGCTCATGAAATTAGCGTTGATTCATACCTTAAAATTTATGACTATTTAAAGGATGACTATGAGCGAAGAAAACAAAACTCAAGAGCAAAATAAAACTAAAAGATTTAATAAATTTAGAAACAAAAGAAAAAAAGATTCACAAAATCAAGAGCAAAATAGCGAAATTAAAAACGAAACAAAAGCAGAAAATACTCAAACTGAAGCTAGTGAAGAAAAAAAGAAAAAGAAAAAAAATAGAAATTTACCTTCTAAATTAAGTGGTAATGAAGAATGGCAAATAGAACTTGCTAAAAGCATAGAAGCTAATAAAATTATGCACGAGCTAAGACTCCACCCTTTAAAACACAACAACTCAAGCGAACATAAAATTCGTATTACGCCTTTGGGTGGGCTTGGGGAAATCGGTGGAAATATCACTGTTTTTGAAACCAACAACGATGCGATTATCGTTGATATAGGTATGAGTTTTCCAGATGGAACCATGCATGGAGTAGATATTATCATACCTGATTTTGACTATGTAAGAAAGATTAAAAACAAAATTCGCGCTATCATCATCACTCATGCTCATGAAGATCATATCGGTGCTGTGCCGTATTTTTTCAAAGAATTCCAATTTCCTATCTATGCAACACCTTTAGCACTAGGTATGATTTCAAATAAATTTGAAGAGCATGGTTTAAAGGCTGAGCGTAAATGGTTTAGACCTATAACAAAAAGACAAATTTATGAAATAGGTGAATTTAATTTAGAATGGATTCACATAACCCACTCTATCATCGATGCTTGTGCTTTAGCCATTAAAACTAAAGCAGGAACCATCATACACACTGGCGATTTTAAAATAGATCAAACACCAATTGATGGCTATCCAACGGATTTAAGTCGTTTAGCTCAATATGGCGAAGAAGGTGTGCTTTGTCTTTTAAGTGATAGTACAAACTCATATAAAGAAGGTTACACAAAAAGTGAAAGCTCCGTAGGACCTACTTTTGATCAAATTTTTGCTAAAACTAAAGGCAGGGTAATCATGAGTACCTTTAGTTCTAACATCCACCGTGTATATCAAGCTATTAGCTATGGTTTAAAATACGGCAGAAAAGTGTGTGTTATAGGGCGTTCTATGGAAAGAAATCTCTATACCACTATGGAACTTGGCTATATCAAACTTGATAGAAAAATTTTCATTGATGCTGATGAAGTAAGCAAATACAAAGACAACGAAGTACTAATTGTCACGACAGGAAGTCAAGGTGAGACTATGAGTGCTTTATATAGAATGGCTACAGATGAGCATAAATTTATCAAAATCAAACCTAGCGATCAAGTTATCATTTCAGCTAAAGCAATACCAGGTAATGAAGCAAATGTTTCTGCTGTGCTTGATTTTCTTTTAAAAGCAGGAGCTAAAGTAGCTTATCAAGAATTTAGTGAAATTCATGTAAGCGGACATGCTAGTATAGAAGAACAAAAACTCATGCTAACTTTAGTAAAACCTAAATTTTTCTTACCAGTGCATGGAGAGTATAATCATATCAATAAACACAAAGAAACTGCTCTAAAATGTGGTATACCTGAAAGAAACATCTACTTAATGAGTGATGGGGATCAAGTAGAGCTTTGTCAAAAATACATCAAACGTGTAAAAACAGTTAAAACAGGAAAAGTCTTTGTGGATAATCAAATCAACAAACAAATCGCAGATGATGTGGTAATTGATAGACAAAAACTAGCAGATAGTGGCATAGTTGTCATCATTGCTCAACTTGATAAAGCAAGTAAAACGCTGATTAATAAACCAAGAGTATTTAGCTATGGCTTGGTAGCTGATAAACAAGATGGAGCATTCTCAAAAGAAATGAGTGATGTTTTAAGTCAATTTTTCCCTAATGTAAAAGATGAAATTTTAGATAATCCAAAAGTTTTAGAAGCTCAAATTAGACAAGTACTAAGAAAGCATATTTTTAGAAAAATCAAAAAATATCCAACCATAGTACCAACTATTTTTGTGATGTAAAGTAAAATTATGAGAATTAATAAATTCATCTCACACAATAGCAAATATTCTCGCCGTGAGGCTGATGAGCTAATCAAGCAAGGCTTAGTAAAAATCAATAAAAAAACAGCCTTACTCAGTGATAGTGTAAATACTGAGGATAAAGTTTTTATCAATGGTAAAAAACTCCATAAAAAAACACAATTTTCAGTCATCATTTATCACAAACAAAAAGGCGAAATAGTTAGTAAAAAAGATGATAGAGGTAGAAAAACCATCTATCATACTTTACCAAAACAATTTAGCACTTGGCTTAGCGTAGGAAGACTTGACTTTGCAAGCGAGGGATTACTTTTACTAACTGATTCACCTGTGATAGCAGATGCGCTTATGCATAGTGATTTAGAAAGAGAATATTACTTAAAAGTAAAAGGTAATATAGATAAAAATGTCATCGAAGCTATGCAAAATGGCTTAGAAATTCAAAATGAAAAAAAAGGGGCTCACGCCAAAACTAAAATAACCTCAATGAGTTTTGCTCCATTTTTAGGCTTTGAAATTTTTGGTTCAAGCGGAGGCTATACGAAACTAAAAGTAATCATTAATGAAGGTAAAAATAGAGAGTTAAGACGCTTTTTTGGACATTTTGATTTAGAAGTGATGGATCTTAAAAGAGTAGCTTTTGGAGCATTAGATCTTGGTATGTTAAAAGCTGGTAAATATCGTTATTTGGAAAATGGCGAGTATGAAAAACTACGCGATTTTTTAAAAACAAATGATATTAGGTATTAAAATTAATACTTTAAAAATACTTAAATTAATTAAAATTTAATTTTAATTTTGTATAATTAGCAATTTAATTTATATAAAAAAGGAAAATTATGGCAAACCATAAATCTGCTGAAAAAAGAGCAAGACAAACTATCAAAAGAACTGAAAGAAATAGATTTTATAGAACAAGATTAAAAAACATTACAAAAGCGGTTCGTGAAGCAGCAGCAAACAATGATAAAGAAGCTGCACAAAATGCATTAAAAGTAGCTAATAAAAGCATTCACGCTATGGTAAGTCGTGGATTTTTGAAAAAACAAACTGCATCACGCCGTGTTAGCAGATTGGCATTATTGGTAAATAAATTAGCATAATTTAATGTTAGCTGATAAACTCAAACCTTTTTTAGCACGCTTTGATGAGTTAAACACTCTTCTTAGCGATGTCAATATTTCTAATGATATTTCTAAAATGACAGCTCTATCTAAAGAGCAAAAGAATTTAGAACCCATAGTAGAAAAAGCAAAAGAGTATCTCAAAACCTTAGATGATATAGAAGAAAACAAACTTCTTTTATCTGATCCTGAACTAGGCGAACTTGCAAAAGAAGAACTTAAAAATCTCGAAGTTTTAAAACCACAACTTGAAGAAGAATTGAAAATTCTTTTACTGCCTAAAGATCCAAACGACGATAAAAATATATTTTTAGAAATTCGTGCAGGCACAGGTGGCGATGAAGCTTCTTTATTTGTTGGGGACTTAGTAAAAGCTTATATGCGCTATGCAGAAAATCGTGATTACAAATATGAAATCGTAAGTTCAAGTGAAGGTAGCGTAGGGGGATTTAAAGAAATTATCATTCTTATTAAAGGAAATGGAGCTTATTCAAGGCTAAAATACGAAGGTGGCACGCATAGAGTTCAAAGAGTACCTGAAACAGAATCTCAAGGTAGAGTTCATACTTCAGCTATTACAGTGGCTATTATGCCTGAAGTTGATGATGTTGAAATTCAAATCAATCCAAATGATTTAAAAATCGATGTAATGCGTAGTAGCGGTCATGGTGGACAAAGCGTAAATACCACAGATAGTGCTGTGAGAATTACTCATATTCCAACAGGTATAGTTGTAGTAAATCAAGATGGTAAAAGCCAACATAAAAACAAAGAAAGCGCCATGAAAGTCTTAAAAGCAAGACTTTTTGAAATGCAAGAACAAGAACGCTTAGCTAAAGAAAGCGAGGCAAGAAAATCACAAGTTGGGAGTGGCGATAGAAGTGAGCGCATACGCACTTACAATTTCCCTCAAAATAGAATTAGCGATCATAGAATAAATCTTACTTTATATAGACTTGATGCGATTTTAGAAGGTGGGCTTTTTGATGAGATCATCGAGCCATTAATCGCTTATTATCAAGCAGAAGCTTTAAAACAAGAAAATTTATAAACCATTAACTCCCTAAAATCTATTTAAACTATATCAAGCTTAAATATTATTTTAAGCTTGATGCAATAGAGTTTGCTTAATAAGGAGTCTTGTG
>NZ_JANQDC010000004.1:0-105761 GCF_024723695.1 Campylobacter sp. S4:11
AAAAGATAAATCCCAAAAAGATAATTTCCCGCCACATCAGCAGGAAAAAACACTCCAACAAAAAGCACATATACAGGAAGTCTTGCGCCACAACTCATAAAATTAATAATAAAAAGAGTTAATAATCTATCTTTTTTATTTTTTAAAGTTCTTGTAGCCATAAATGCAGGCACTGAACAGCCAAAACCCGTGATTAAAGGGATAAAACTTTTACCATGTAAGCCAAATTTATATAAAATTCCATCTAATAAAAATGCAACCCTAGCCATATATCCGGTTGTTTCAAGTAAGGCTATACCAAAAAATAAAATCATAATATTTGGTAAAAAAGTTATAACCGCACCAACCCCACCTAAAACACCATCAGCTAAGGCTGAAGCGATGAATTCATTGCTAATATTATTTTTTACCATATCGCCTAAATTAGCAAAAAACATTTCTATATAATCCATAGGGATTTGACCTAAAGTAAAGGTTAGTTGAAATAAAACCCACATAAAAAACAAAAATATAGGAATTCCTAAAAATTTATTGATTAAAATAGAATCTATTTCTTTGGTATGATTTTTATACTTAACACCCTTACTTAAAACCTTAGCACATATACCATTTGCAAAAGCAATCAGCTCTTCTTTAAAAATACTTTCCATATCTTTGCTATGATATGCCATATAAATTTTTTCTAAAGCTTCATCAAGTATTTTTCTCAAAGCGTGCGAAATGACTATATTAGCTTCATTTTTAAGTAAAGCAAGCGCTAAATCTTTTGTAGAAAAATTTAAATAAGTAATTTCATTTTGATTTAAAAATTCACTTATTTTTGCGAGTTCTTCTTCTATGATATCACTATAAACACGCTCTTTAGCTTCGAATTTAGCTTCATGGGTTGAAATGATTAAATCCAAAAGTGTATTTAGATTTTCTTTGGTTTTAGCGCACACGCCAAGACAAGGCGTATTTAGAAGTTGGGATAAAATTTTAAAATCTATACTAAAACCCTCATTTTTAGCTTCATCTTGCATATTTAAAGCCATAATCATTTTAATTTTAGCTTCTATTAAAGACGCACTCAAAATCAAATTACGCTCCAAATTTGTAGAATCAAGCACATTTACTACAAGATCAAAATTACCCTTTTTTAAAAATTCTTTTGTGATTTTTTCTTCTTCGCTATAACCATCTAATGCATAAGTTCCTGGTAAATCTATAAATTTAAACTCATAATTTTTATAAATTAATCTAGCCTCAGCCTTTTCAACTGTAACACCGCTAAAATTTCCAACTTTCATATTAGCTTTACAAAGTGCGTTAATTAATAAACTTTTACCAACATTTGGCTGACCTACTAAAGCAACGATGATTTCTTTCATTAGAACTCTTTTGAAATTTGTATTATTTTTGCTTCACTTGAACGTAAAATCACGCAAGTTGTATCAAGTTCTACCATAATAGTAGAATTTGCTATGGAAGAGCGAATTTTTTTAACTTTTTTGTTTTTTGCAAAACCAAAACTAAAAAGTCTTGCTTGGAGTTGTTTATCTGCTTCAAAACCTACTATAAGAGCTTCTTCATTATCTTTTAATGTATCTAAAGTCATGTTTTTCCTTACAAAAACTAAGATAAAACATTATATAAAAAATTAAATTATTTCTTTTTTAAAATAATAAGCAATCTCAAAAAAATGAGATTGCTAGAAATCAAAACCATTTAGATTTTCTAAATTTTGGAGCTTTTTGACTAATTCCTCAGCCTTTTCTAAAGAAAGTGCTATGCTAGCATTAGAAAGAAATTTATCTTTTAATTCATCAAAACTTAAAGGATTATCAAAATTTCCTTTATTTATAAACACATCTTTTTTAATTACTCTTCCATCATTTAAAACAGCTTCTAAATGCCCTGGAAAGTATTTAGGGAAACCGCTAGATTTTTTCTTTTCATAGCTAATTTTTTTAGCAAATTCTATTACTTCACTCCTGCTTAAATCTTCATAAGATTTTAAAGTGATCTTGCCATCAAAAAATGCCAAAGCCATTAAAAAAGGCATAGAAAATTTGGCCGCATAAGCACTTTGTGGAGTGTATTTTGCTTCTATTGGATCACAGATAAATGAAATTGGCACCTCATCTACAAAGCAATGTATACTTTTGATATCTTGTGCTTTTAAGCCATCATTTCTTAAACTCATAGCACAATCAATAAGCCCATGTGCAAAATGACAGCTTGGATAAGGTTTTAACGAAACTTGCATTACTTGCCAAATTTCATTCAAGCCCTTGCAAAGTTCATTTTTATCACACTCATCTTCTAAGCCAAAAGTTCTAAAGATATTATCCCTTCCTTCAAATATACTCAAAGGACCGCTCATATTAGCTTTTGCGCAATTTGCTACTAAAATTCCATTTTTCAAAGCATTAGCTATGTGTAAAACTTTAGAATTAGACCCATTAGATAAAAACTCATTCACCCCACTTGCAAAACTTCCTGCTAAACCTAGTGCATTGATGATTTGTTCTTTGTTTAAATCAAGCAAAACACAGCTTGCAGCCACACTGCCAAAAATTCCTGCTATAGCTGTAGTATGAAAGCCGCGTTTATGGAAACTTCCTTTGCTTGCTATACCCACTCTAGCAGCAATTTCCCAACCAACAATAAAGGCTTTTAAAACTTTTTTTCCATCCTTACTTACACTAAATCCATAAGTTAAACAAAGTGGAGTTAAAATAGCACTAGCGTGCAGAATAGCTTCAGTATGAGTATCATCAAAATCAAGGGCATGTGCTGCGATAGCATTTACCATCGCAGCATAAATTACATCAAGCTTTTTATCTTCGCTCCAAATTTTTTCACTAGGATTTACGCTTAAAGCTTCAAAGACCTTAGTTGCATTTAAAACACAAGCTTCATTTTTAGCAGCTAGGGCTGTTCCTAGTGCATCAAGCATAAGCTCTTTTGCTCTTTGCTTTACTTCACTAGGAATAGCTTCATAATCTAAATTTATGATAAATTCGGCTAGTTTTTCACTTAAATACATTTTTTCCTACTTTAGAATTTGTGCATTAGCGATTTTTTCTAAGAACTCATCAACTAATTTTGGTGCATAACCTACATAAGTTGTAGCATCCATTAAAACATCAATATCTTTTTCACTTAAAACCTTACTTACACGCTCATCTTCAAGTAAAACTTCTTTGAAAGTTTTATGATTTTCTATACCTCTCATAGCATTTTCATAAACAATTTCATGTGCATGTTGTTTACCATAATGATCACTCAAAGCAAACATCACGCGCTCTGCTAACACAAAGCCATTAAGCGTATCAAGATTTTTTAACATTTTATCTTTTTTAACTTCTAAATCATCAAAAACAAATTTCATATTTGCTAATACCACTGAAAGCATTAAAAATGCTTCTGGTAAAAGCTTCCATTCCATTTTCCAAACTTGGCCATCTCTTTCATGCTCATGTCTTTCTATATCGCTTAAAATTGCAATATTAGCTCTTAGGGCATTACTTACAGTCACTGCGTTTTCACTTACTGCAGGATTTCTTTTATGAGGCATAGTAGAGCTTCCTACTTGACCTTTTCCAAAAGGTTCAGCAATTTCATCAATTTCATTATGAGCTAAGATTAAAAGCTGATGTGCGATTTTGTTAAAGGTTGCATTGATATTGCCTAAAACATAACCAAGCTCGATAAAACGATCTCTTGCTGGTTGCCATGAGATATCAGGAACTTCTAAACCTAAGCTTTCTAAAGTAAGTTTTTCTACTTCATTAGCCTTGTCACTTAAGCTTGCTTTAGTTCCCACTGCACCTACGATTAATCCTACATATAATCTTTTTTCAAGTTCAATAATTCTTTCATAGTGGCGATTAAGCTCACTAAGCCAAATGGCAACTTTGTGTCCAAAAGTTATAGGTAAAGCTTGTAAAGCTAAGGTTCTTCCCATCATCGCTGTATTTTTATGCTCTTTTGCGATTTTTGCTAAATTTTTAGCTATATCTTTTAAATCTTGTTTGATTAAAGCCATAGCTTCTTTAAATTGTAAAACTATGCCTGTATCAATGATATCTTGCGTTGTTACACCAAAATGCACATATTCACCAAGACCATTTTCGCAAGCTTTTTCTAAACCACGCACAGTAGGTACTAAAGGGTGTTTAGTCTTTTTAAACTCAGCAAAAATAAAATCCATATCCATAAATTTATAATGCGCTTTTTTAGCTATTTCTATAGCTGCTTCATTAGGGATAATGCCAAGTTTTGCTTGAGCTTTTGCCAGGGCAGCTTCTACATCAAGCCATTTTTGAATTCTATTTTCTTCACTAAAAATAGCTCTCATTGCAGGGGTGCTCCAAGAATCTTGAAGCAACCTCATATCAAATACACTCACACCCATGTTTTATCCTTTAAAATTTATTTTTTCAAATGCTTGTTTTAAATCAGCAATCAAATCCTTACTATCTTCAAGACCTATATGAAATCTCACAAAAGGTCCTCTAGCACTCCAATCTGTTGCTGTTCTTGGCGGAGTAGTAACAGTAGCTAAACTCTCATATCCACCCCAGCTTGCACCGATTGAAAAATACTCTAAATTATCTACAAACTCAATGGCTTGTTCTTTAGAAATGCCATCTGCAAATTCAATCGTTACCATACCATTAGCACCTTTATGATCGCGCATAAAAACTTCATGGTTTGGATGAGTTTTTAATTTTGGATAAAAAATTGTTTTAACTTCTTTTCTACTTTGTAAAAACTCTACTACCTCATCTGCACTTTTTTCATGTGCTTTCATTCTTACATCTAAAGTTCTCATACCACGAAGCACTAAATAAGCATCATCAGGACTTGTAGTAAATCCTAAAGCTTCTGGCAATTTGTCAAAATTTTTCCATTCTTTTTCATTAATCACTACTATACCCATGGTTACATCTGAATGCCCACTTAAGTACTTAGTTGCGGCAATTACTGAAATATCTACTCCAAGCTCAAGCGGATTTAAAAAATACCCGCTTGAATAAGTATTATCAATCGCTACTGGTATGTTATGTTTGTGCGCAATTTCGCAAAGTTTTGGCAAATCTATGATTTCATAAAGTATAGAACCTGGGCTTTCACAAAGGATTAATTTTGTGTTTGGTTTGATCTTTTCTTCTACATCAGAGGCATCAGCTTTTAAAAAGTCAATTTCTACACCCATTTTAGTTAAAAATAAATCACAAATTGTTCTAACAGGTCCATAAATAGCATCAGTGATTAAAAAATGAGCATCTTTACTAGCATAATTTAAAAGCACCATAGCTAATGCTGCAAGTCCTGTTGGGAAAAGTTGCGCTCTATAGCCACCTTCAAGCTCACAAATTAGTTTTTCAAGCTCAAAATTAGTTGCTGTTCCTCTAGCACCATAACTTAAAACACGCTCATTTTTTCTTAGCTCGCGGTATTTTTGCCAAGTAGCATGATCTTTAAAAAGTATAGTTGATGCACGCATTAAGGTTGGATTAACTGATCTTACTTCGGCATTTTGATCGCCTCTTCCTAGGTGGATTAATTTAGTTTTGTTGTTCATTTTGTACTCCTTTTTATAGATAAATATAAGTCATAATCACATTAACAATAGCAGCCACAAGCATAGGAATAGCTGTTCTTTTTACAACTTGTAATGGATTTACTTTAGCTATAGCCGAAATTGCCAAAATAGCAGGTGCAATAGGTGAAACACATCTGCCAAAACCTGTCATGATTTGAATAGGTGCTATCATAGCTATGGTTTCAACCCCAAAAGATTTTGCTATATTTGGGATAAGTGGTGCAAAAGAAAAAAATGCTGCATTTCCTGAACCCATTAAAAATGCACACACAGCAAGTAAAATAGAAACTGCTATAATAATAGCAAGCACTCCAAAACCTGCATCTTTTGCAAAGCCTATTAAAGTATCTACAAAACCAACTGATAAAAGTCCATTTGCAAAAACTTGACCACAAACGATCAAAGAAACTGTAATTACAAACAAATGTCCCATACCTTTGAAAAATACCATGATAGAATTTAAAGTATCAATCAAACTTCTATAACGAATGATTTCAAAAATAATTGCAATAAAGGTTGAAATCATCATTGCAACTGGCACATTCATTCTAATTGCAGTAGATGAAGCGGCTTTAACTTCTTCCATGGTTGCAAATCCCATTAATACCATAATGCTATCTAAAACACTACTAAAACCCAAAATTAACACTAAAGGTATAATAGGTAAAATCGCATAGATTCTAGGTGGTTTTTTCACCTCTTCTTTTTTGCTATCATTTTCTGATAACTCTTTTTCTATCTCATCACGATTAAAAACAAAATTTTCTTTTTTATCAAAATATTTTGAGCAAAAATAAATCACAATACCCACTGCTATGATAATAGGCACAGTTGTAGGAAGCTGATAATGCACAAAATATACCGCAGGATCAATTTCAGCTGTTTTTGCAGCTAAAATCACATTACCACTGCCTGGGCCATGGTCAATGTATTGACAAATAGCGATAATTGAAAGCGCAGAAAGCTTAGAAACACCTGAGCGCACTAAAATAGGATACATTGTAACCATAAGCAAAAGTGCTAAACCTGCATGTGAAGGTATAAAAAGTACCAAAAACTGGATTACAAAATATGAAACTAGCAATAAAACATAAGGTGATTTTACTGCCTTTAAAGGTCTTTCAAATACCTTAAATAAAGCATAACTTGCACCCACATGATCCATATAAGCAGAAAATCCTGCTATACACATTAAAGTAAGTCCAAGCCCTGCTAGAGTGCTTGACATATTTGTATTAACAACTTGGAAAATATCAAAAAGTCCTAAATGCAAAGATTGCTTTTCACTAATGATAGGAGAAAGTCCAAAAATTCCTGCTAGAGATAGCAAGAATAAACCACTTAAAAGCAACGCCATATGGGCGTTGATTTTTTTATAGAGCATAAAAACAAGTAAAAATACAGAGCATCCTGCAAAAACTAAACCCAACATGCTCTATCCTTTATGAGCAATAACCTCTATCTCCACTTTTGCTCCCTTAGGAAGATCTTTTACCGCAAAAGCACTTCTTGCAGGATATGGAGCTGCGAAAAATTCAGAATAAACCTCATTGAAAGCCACAAAATCATCAATATTTGCTAAAAAGCAAGTCGTTTTAACTACATTGTTAAAATAAAGATTATTTTCTTCCAATATAGCCTTAATATTTAACAATGATTGTCTTGTTTGCTCTTTCACATCTTCACTTTCTATATTTCCGCTTTGTGGATTAATAGGAAGTTGTCCTGAAATAAACAACAAACCATTAGCTTCTCTATAAGCTGAATATGGTCCTATAGCCTTTGGATAATTTGCCATGTATACTCCTTGTGTTTAAATGAAATAATAATATAATATTATCATCATAATAATAAATTGTCAATATTTTTTTATCATAATAATAATTTTTTTTATTGTTGTAAATATTAACAACTTTGATGAAAATATTTTGTAAAATAACAAAAAACAACAAAAAGGTCTAGATCATGGATGAACAACAAAAAGAATTATTTATCAAACTTACTCAGTTTTTAGGACAGGTGCTTGGAGATCAATACGAAATCGTTTTTCATGTGATTTCAGATGAGGGTTCATATATAGCAGCTATTGCAAATAACCACATTAGCGGAAGAACAATTAATTCTCCACTAACCTCTTTTGCAAGTGAGCTTGTACAAGAAAAAGAGTATTTAAATAAAGACTTTTTATGTGATTATAAAGCAAAGGTTGGAAAATCTAAGATTGTTACTGGATCAACTTTTTTTATAAAAAATCAAAATAAAATTGTGGGAATTTTATGTATAAATCACGATACCACAGAGCTTAGAAATGCTATTAGTAAAATCATAGAACTTGAAAAAATCAATGATTTTAGTGATTTATTAGATATTCATAATCAAAACAATGTAAATTTACACAATGTGAGTAATATAGAAACACTTAGTCATTCTATAGAAGATATTTTAGCTGAAAACATAGATTTAAAATATTTAAATTCAGGATATAACTTAAGCACTGAGCAAAAAGATGAAATTATTAAAAAGCTTCACTCAAAAGGAATTTTTAACATCAAAGGAAGCATACCTATAGTTGCTAAGTCGCTTAATATATCAGAACCTAGCGTCTATAGGTATTTACAAAAACTTAAAAATAGCCTTTAATAACTAAAAAACTATTTGTGATATAAAATAAGCGCTTACAACAGCGCCGATAATTAGAGCAAAACCTGGTCTTAAATAAGAGTGATTGATCACAAATTTTCCTATTTTTGTTGTGCCTGTTCTATCAAAAGCCACACATGCTATTTGATTAGCACCTGGGACTATAAAATCTCCACTCACACAAGGATAAAGCACGATAAGAATTTGAGGAGGAATTCCCAAACTCACGCCCAAAGGCATCAAAGCTGCTACTGTTGCAGCTGGAGAAAAAATCACCATAGAAAAGGCAAATAAAGCCACTCCAAATAAATACGGATAATCCTCTACAATATGTGATAAAGAATCGCTAAATAAAGGTTTATAAGCTTCAAAAAATGTTCCTGTCATCCAAGCTATACCAAAAACCCCTACAACTCCTATAAGTCCTGATTTAAATACAGAAGCTTCACCAAGTTTATTAGCAGGAACTTTAGCAAAAAGCATGATCAAACAAGCTGTTGCAAGCATGATCATTTGGATTAAATTTGGAGTAGAAAGTCTTTCTATTTTACCATTTGCAAGCTCATAATGAGGCAATAAATTCGTAAAAGTTCCAAAGAAAATAATGGTTAAAATCCCCAAAGCAAATATCAATAAAGCTCTTTTAACCTTAGGATCTGCTTCTTGTTTATCTTCTTGTTTATCTTGAGTTAAAAACTGATATTCCCCTGCTCTTACTCTTCTTTGAAATTCCTCATCTTGCTCAAGCTCTTTTCCTCTTTTAAAAACACTCAAACAAGCACATACAACACCAATTAAAAATGCTGGCATTACCACAGCTAATATTTGAACAAGCCCTACGCCACTAACAGCTAAAATAGCCACCATACCTGCAGTGGCTGCACTCATAGGAGAAGCCACTACTGCAATACCTGCTGCTATAACTGAAACCGAAAGTGGTCTTTCAGGGCGAATTTTAGCTTGAGCAGCTACTTCAGCAATCACTGGATAAACAGAAAAAGCTACATAAGTAGTACCACAAAATATTGTAAAAGTGGATGTGATTAATGGACCCATAAAAACAATAGCTTGAGGTTTTTTCTTTAATGCTTTTTCAGCTATTTTTACTAGTAAATCAAGCCCACCTGCACTTTGTAAAACACTCACACAAGTAATCACAGCAAGTATAATAAACACAACACTTACAGGAAGTGAAGCTGGTTGCATACCAAAGACTAAAACCAAAATACACATACCAAGTCCACCTGCAACCCCAAGTCCTATACCGCCATATC
This sequence comes from Campylobacter sp. S4:11, assembly GCF_024723695.1. Taxonomy (NCBI): domain Bacteria; kingdom Pseudomonadati; phylum Campylobacterota; class Epsilonproteobacteria; order Campylobacterales; family Campylobacteraceae; genus Campylobacter; species Campylobacter sp. S4:11. The sequence goes on from NZ_JANQDC010000004.1 coordinate 9,511, forward strand.
TACCACCTATGGCTATCATAGAAAAAATAATAAAAAGTTGAAGTATAAAAATAATATCCATCTAATCTTCGCCCTTATTGTTTATTTTTTACATTTATCCAACAATTCTTTTGCATGTTCAATTTGCTCTAATACAACTTTAGTTCCTGTACCACCATAAGAAAGTCTTGCATCTATACAAGTTTCCAAAGCAATTGCTTCATAAATATCTTCTTGGATATTTTCATTAAATTGATGGAATTCTTCCATGCTAAGCTCTTCAAGCATTTTTCCATGTTTAATACAATAATTTACAGCACCACCAACTATACTATGAGCTTCTCTAAATGGTATATTTTTTCTTACTAAATAATCAGCCATATCTGTGGCATTTGAAAATCCTTTTGCAGCTGCTGCTCTTGTATTATTAGCATTTACTTGCATTTTTTCTATCATAGGAGTTATGATTTTTAAACTTGCCATTAAAGTATCCATAGAATCATAAACTTGAGCCTTATCTTCACTCATATCAGTATTATAAGCTAATGGAATACCTTTCATAATAGTTAGCATTGCCATAACATTACCATACATTCTACCTGTCTTACCACGCATTTTTTCAGCTACATCAGGATTTTTCTTTTGAGGCATTATGCTTGAACCAGTACAAAAATCATCACTTAATTCTATAAATTTAAAATCTTGGCTTGAGAAAAGTATAAGCTCTTCACAAAAACGACTAAGGTGCATAAAGCACATTGCAGCAATAGTAGTAAATTCAACCATATGATCTCTATCACTTACACTATCAATGCTATTTTCTGTTGGTTTAGTAAAGCCTAGTTCTTTGGCGCAAAAATGTCTGTCTATATTAAATGTGGTTCCACCAAGTGCAGCCGCTCCTAAAGGACACTCATTCATTCTTTTATATAAATCTTCAAAACGAGAATAATCCCTACTTAACATCCAAAAATACGCCATAATCCAATGTGAAAAAAGCACCGGTTGACCCGTTTGTAAATGTGTATAACCTGGCATAATAGCTTTGATATTTTTTTGAGCTTGATGGATGATTTCTTCTTGCAAAGTAGTAATTTGAGTTAATACTTCTTTAATAACGGCTCTCATGTGAATTTTTGAATCAAGTGTAGTTTGGTCATTTCTACTTCTTGCAGTGTGAAGCTTTCCGCCTACTGGGCCTACGATTTGTGTCATTCTTTTTTCTACAGCCATATGAATATCCTCATCAGCTATATCAAAAACAAAGGTTCCATTTTGAATTTCTTCTCTGACTTGTTCTAAACCCTTGATGATAGTTTTTGCCTCATCTTCTTTTATAATACCTTGTTTTGCAAGCATAGTGCAGTGAATTATACTTCCTTGTATATCAAAAGGAGCAAGTCTTGGCTCAACTGGCAATGATGCTGTATATTCTTCAACTAATTTGTTTGTAGGCAAATCAAAACGCCCACCCCATAATTTTTCTGTTTTGTTAGACATTTGTTATCCTTTCATTAAAAAATATGGGATAATTTTATTTAGTTTTGTTTTAATCTAGCTTAATTTTTTTATCTTTATAATAAAAAATTCTAAAAACTTAGATTTAATCAAAAAAATTATTTTCTTTTAATAATTTTTTAAATAATTATGAGAAGTTTAAATGTATTGTAAATTTTAACTATTTTTTAAAAATTTTCAGTATTGTAAAACACATTTTTTTAAGAAAACTTTTTTTAGAATGCTTTGTTAAAAACTCTACTATATCTCTATGCCCAAACATTAGTGCAAAAGTAAAAGGTGTCATACCCAGACCGTTGTTTTCATCAATATTTGCTCCATGTTCTACCAAAAGCTTACACATAGGCAAATATCCTTTAAAACACACCCCTGCTAATGGGGTTTGTCCTCTATCGTTTTTCTCATCTACTCTAGCATTATTTTCTAGCAAAAACTTAGCACATTCATAAGCATTATGATAACTTGCAAGCATTAAGAGACTATCACCTTTATGATTTTTTAAATTCACACTCAAACCTGCTTCTATCATAATCTTCAAATTTTGTAAATCATTTTTTCTTGCGTAATCAAAAGCCATAGTGCAAAGCTCTTGAATTCTTTTTTCTTCTTCATTGCTAAACATATTTTTCCTTTATAATCTTTAGTTTGCCACTTTAAAAGTGGCAAGTAAAAATTACATTTTTAAAGCTTTTTTAACACCATTTGCATATTCACTTGAAATTTTTTCAAAATGACTTAATGCTCTAGCAATGATTTTTTCTTCAACCCCATTCATAGAAGCTGCTATGTTTTTAAATAACTGCTCTTTTTGATCTTGATTCATTATATTAAATAAAGCTCTTGGTTGGGTGTAAAAATCATCATCAAGTGGAGCATATCTTTGTGCATTACCTTCAAGTGCTAAGTCAGGCTCAAGATAGCTTTTATCTTCTTTTGGACTATCATCATAACTATTTGGTTCATAATAAGCTGGGCCATTTTTATAGGTATCAAAATTCATAGCTCCTGCTACATTATAAGTATTTACTTCGCTTTTTGCACGATTAACTGGTAATAAATGATAATTTGTTCCTATGCGGTATCTATGTGCGTCAGGATAAGAAAAAATTCTAGCTTGCAGCATTTTATCAGGACTAAAACCAATACCAGGAACGATATTGCTTGGACTAAATGCAGCTTGTTCTACTTCATTAAAATAGTTTTGCACATTTTTATTAAGTACTAATTCACCTACTTCAATTAAAGGCACAATACTATGTGGCCAAACTTTAGTTAAATCAAAAGGATTAAAACCTAGTTTTTCTACCTCATCTTCTTTTAAAACTTGAATTTGGAAAGTCCATTTTGGAAAATCTCCTTTTTCAATAGCTTCGTATAAATCTCTTTGATGACTTTCTCTATCATTTGCTATTAAATTTGCCGCTTCTTCATTAGTTAAATTTTTAATACCTTGCTTGGTTTTAAAATGAAATTTCACCCAAAATCTTTCATTTTTATCATTAATCAAACTATAAGTATGGCTTCCAAAACCATGCATATGACGATAGCTTGCAGGAATTCCTCTATCACTCATTAAAATAGTAACTTGGTGTAAGCTTTCAGGACAAAGGCTCCAAAAATCCCACGCAGCATTATTACTTCTTAGATGAGTTCTTGGATCTCTTTTTTGAGTATGAATAAAATCAGGAAATTTATATGCATCTCTTATAAAAAATGTCGGAGTATTATTACCTACTAAATCCCAATTTCCTTCTTTAGTATAAAATTTAATAGCAAAACCTCTCACATCTCTTTCTGCATCAGCTGCACCTGCTTCACCTGCAACGGTTGAAAATCTTATAAATAAAGGTGTATTTTCTCCAAGCTGTAAAACTTTTGCTTTAGTGTATTGAGAAATATCTTTTGTGATTTTAAGCTCCCCATAAGCACCACTTCCTTTTGCATGCACTGTTCTTTCTGGAATTCTTTCTCTATTTTGATGAGCAAGTTTTTCAAGCAAAATATAATCTTGCATTAAAAGCGGACCTTTAGCACCTGCACTTAGTGAATTTTGATTATCGGCTATGATATTTCCAAAATCATTTGTTAGTTTTTTCATTGTATCTCCTTTTTAAATAATAATTTTTATTATTTGATAAATTATATCCCTATATTATTAAAATAAAATTAAACGATAAAAATTATCATTATTTGAAGATCCAGGTATAAAATATTGTTATTTTCAAAAAAATAATCTTTTTTTAAGCATAATTATTTTTATTTTGTATTAAAATTGTTAAAAAATAAGAATAAATATTCTTATTTTAAATATTTTTACTACAAAATTAATAAAAAAAGGAGAGCTTATGGATAAGGAAACAAGAACTTATTATATTAAATTAGTTAAATTTCTTGCAGAAGCCTTAGGAAGAAATTATGAAATAGTCTTACATGATGTAAGCGAAGATGGAGCTAATATAGCAGAAATTGCTAATAACCATATTAGTAAAAGAACTATAAATTCGCCTCTAACTGGTTTTGCGATTGAAATGATTAAAAACAAAATCTATTTAGAACGTGATTATATAACACATTATAAAACCTCAGCTAAAAGCTCACAGGTAATGTCTGGATCTACATTTTTTATTAAAAAAGATGAAAAACTTGAAGGTTTGCTTTGTATTAATCATGATACTTCAGCATTTAAAAAAATCTCTGATGAAATTTTAAATCTTGGAAATATTTATGATAATTCTTATGAAAGTCCTGAGCAAGAAAATAAAGAATATATAAAACTTGATTTAGAAGAAATCGTTGAAGATATTACGGGTATGGATATTGAAAGTTTTAAAAGCAAAAGCTTAAAACCAAAAGAAAAGCAAAAAATGATAGCTAGTTTATACGAAAAAGGCGTGTTTAATGTAAAGGGTGTTATTCCTAAGGTTGCTGAGCTTTTGAGTATTTCAGAACCTAGTGTTTATAGACATTTACAAAAGATTAAATAATCATCATTTTAAAAAAATATAATTTTTGATACAATAACACTTTAAAATTTTATAAAAGGAAAAATATGGCTGATGATATGATGGATGAACAAGGCGAATCAAAGAAAAAAGGTGGTAATACTTTAGTAATCATTATCGTTGTATTTTTATTTGTATTTTTGCTTGTAATTGTAGGAGCAATTGCTTATTTAATGTTTAGCGGTGGTTCTGAAGAAAATCCTGCTCCACAAGCTGAAGAAAGTGCACAAGTTGCGCAAACTCCTAAAAAAACAAATGCAGTAGCAGCTAGAGGGAGTGATTATGCAAATATTGGCGTGATGTATCCTTTAGCACCTTTTACACTAAATTTATTAAGTGATGGTGGATCAAGATATGTAAAATGCACCATTCAACTTGAACAAAATGTTGAAACTCTAACTCCTGAGCTTGATAAAAAAGTTGCTATTATTAGAGATATTATCATTAGAACTTTAACTTCAAAAACCTTTGAAGAAGTAAGCACCACAAAAGGCAAAGAAAGATTAAAAGATGAATTAACTGGTAAAATTAATGAGGTTTTAACTGATGGTTTTATCAAAAATATTTATTTTACTGACTTTGTAGTATCTTAATGATAGGCTGTGACATAGTCGTATGCTCTCGCATAGAAAAAATTTATGAAAGACATAAAACGCTTTTCTTGGATAAATTTTTATCCAAGCAAGAGCAAAGTTATATAAAAAATACCAACACTCTAGCAGGATTTTGGGCTATTAAAGAAGCTGCCTCTAAAGCTTTGGGAGTTGGAATTTCCAAAGAATGTTCTTTTTTTGATATCATCATCTCTAAAGATAATAAAAATGCTCCACATATTAGTTTTTCTCAAAAAGTTATGCAAGAATTTAATATAAAATCAGCAAGTGTAAGCGTAGCGCATGATGGGGGTTTTGCTATAGCAGTAGTGGCTATAGAAACTAAGCAAGGTTAAAACCTTGCTTTACATATAAAGCCCACCATTGACTTTTAAAATTTCTCCTGTGATATAAGAAGAATGATCGCTTAATAAAAATGCCACAGCTTGAGCTACTTCACTTGCATCCGCAAAACGCTTTAAAGGGATATTATTAATATAATTTTGTTTTATTTCATCACTTAAAACTTCGGTCATATCACTTTTTATAAAACCTGGGGTAATGCAGTTATATCTTATATTTCTTGCTGCGCCTTCTTTAGCAAAAGATTTTGTTAATGCTATCATACCGCCTTTACTAGCACTATAATTAGTTTGGCCTGCATTTCCCATTTCTCCAACTATAGAAGCAATATTTACAACCGCACCAAAACGCTTTTTACTCATAGTTTTTAATGCCTCTCTACAACCTAAAAAGCTTGAATTTAAATTAGCATTAATCACTGAAGAAAAATCATCCATACTCATTCTAAGTGCTAATTTATCATTAGTAATACCCGCATTATTAACTAAGTAACTAAGTTCACCATCACTTTCTATTATGGTTGCAATAGCGCTTGTAAATTCTTCTTCAACACTTGCATCAAATTTAATCACAGCTGCAGTGCCACCACTTTTTTCTATCTCTTCTTTTAACGCATCAGCAAGCTCAGGCTTGCTTCTATAATTAATCCAAACTTTTAAACCATAACTTGCTAATTCTTTAGCTATTGCTGCACCTATACCTTTACTTGCACCTGTTATCAAAACATTTTTTCCACTAAATTTCATTGTTCTCCTTTAAATTAAAATAAAGCCTCATCCATTTCTTTTGGAATAGGCAAGTTTAAAATTTTAAGCACGCTTGGTGCTATATTACTAAGCCCCATACCCTCTTTGAGTTTATCCACTCCTTTAGCTTCTACAAAAGCAAAAACATCAAAGGTTGTGTGATTAGTGAGCATATTTTCATTTTCATCCCTCATCGCTTCACAGTTTCCATGATCTGAAGTAATAATAAAAGCATAATCATACTCTCTTGCTTTGGCAATAACCCTACCTAAACACTCATCCACACATTCAACCGCACTAATTGCAGCTTCAAAATCACCCGTATGTCCTACCATATCACCATTTGCAAAATTGACTACGATAAAATCCATGCCATTTTCTATACCCTTAAGTACCTCATCTGTGACTTCTTTAGCACTCATTTGAGGTTTTTCATCATATGTTTTTACCTTAGGACTTGGGATTAAAACTCTTGTTTCATTGCATTCTAATTCTTCTTTTCCCCCATTAAAGAAAAAAGTTACATGAGCGTATTTTTCTGTCTCAGCTGTGTGAAGTTGGCTTAAATTTGCATTAGCTATCACAGAAGCTAAAGTATTATTTAATTCTTCTTTTTCAAACATCACAGGCAGTTTAAAACTCTCATCATACAAACTCATAGTAATGGCATTTTTTACAAGCACTTCTTTTGGAAATTCATTAAAGCTTTCTTGAGTTAAAGAAGCAACTAATTGACGCATTCTATCATTTCTAAAATTGATAAAAATCACACCATCTTCAGTCTTAATTCCATCAAAGTTTTGACTAATAACTGGGCTTAAAAACTCATCTGTGATATTTTCATCATAGCTTTTTTGTATAAATTGTGCAAAATCATCACACTTTGGTGCCTTAGCAAATAAAGCATCATAATAAGACTTAACCCTATCATAGCGCTTATCTCTATCCATAGCATAAAATCTTCCCGATAAAGAAGCAAAATTAACCCTTTCTTTTTCACAAAATTCCTGTAAAGATTTTATAAATTCTAAACCTGAATTTGGAGGACAATCCCTACCATCGCTAATTGCATGTGCAAAAACTTCTTTATTTTCTTGCTTACAAATTTTTAAAAGTGCATTAAAATGTGTATGCATAGAATGCACCCCACCATCACTATAAAGCCCTATAATATGCACTCTTTTACATTTTTGTAATAACTCTTTTAAAGCCTTATTATCTTTTAAAGTGTCATTTTCTATGGCTTTATTTATCTTGACTAAATTTTGATAGATTATGCGTCCACTACCTATACACATATGCCCTACTTCGCTATTACCCATTTGACCTTCAGGTAGGCCAACTGCCAAGCCACTTGTTTTTATCAAAACATTAGGGGTATTTTCAAAAAGCTTATCATAAGTTGGCTTTTTAGCATGAAAAAAAGCATTATAGTTTGAATTTGTATTATGTCCTATACCATCTGTGATTATCAAAATACATTTTTGACTCATTTTTTACTCTTTTTTATAATTTATTTATGTGATTTTACTAAAATTATGCTTTTAAAAAACAAATATAAGGTTAAAATTTTGCTTTATCTTACAGAATATACAAATTATATGTTTTTTTCTTATATTAGTGTGCGTGCTGGTTTTGCATTTTTTATCGCTTTATTTTTGAGTTTATATTTAATGCCAAAATTTATCAAATGGGCTCAAAATAAAAAAGCAAATCAACCTATTTATGAATACGCTCCACAATCACACCAAGCCAAATCTCATACCCCTACTATGGGCGGGCTTGTTTTTATCTTTGCTACTATCATAGCAAGTGTTTTAAGCGCTGATTTAAATAATAGTTTTGTAATCGTTGGATTATTGTGTTTGATGTTATTTTGTACTATAGGCTTAGTCGATGATTTGGGTAAGATTTTAAAAAAAGACAATCACGCAGGACTAAGCCCAAAAATGAAACTTCTAGGACAATTTAGTGCTGCTTTTATCTGTGTTGGATTATTATATTTATTTGATATAAATACTGAATTTTATTTACCTTTTTATAAACATGCTATTTTTGATGGTGGTATGTTTATGCTGTTTTTATGGATTTTAGTTATTGTATCAAGCTCTAATGCTGTGAATTTAACTGATGGGCTTGATGGGCTTGCAACCGTGCCTTCTATATTTTCTCTTTTAAGCCTTGGTGCTTTTTTATATTTAAGTGGAAATGCTATTTATAGTTCTTATTTATTTTTACCTAAAATTCAAGGTCTAGGAGAACTTGTGGTGCTAAGCTCAGCTTTAGTTGGTGCGCTTATGGGATTTTTGTGGTATAACTGCTATCCTGCACAAGTTTTTATGGGAGATAGTGGGAGTTTAAGCATAGGGGCGTTTTTAGGCTATCTTGGCATAGTAAGTAAAAATGAAATTTTACTTTTACTGATAGGTTTTGTATTTGTTTTAGAAACTATTTCAGTGATTTTACAAGTAGGAAGTTTTAAAATCTTTAACAAAAGAGTATTTAAAATGGCACCTATTCATCATCATTTTGAAAAAATAGGTTGGGTGGAAAATAAAATCATCGTGCGTTTTTGGATGATAGCCTTACTTGCAAATATCATTGCATTAATTAGTATAAAGTTAAGATAATGAAAATTTCACTTTTTGGATACGGAAAAACAACTAAAGCTTTTGCACAGCGTTTTGGAAATTGCGATATTTATGATGATCATTTTACAAGTATAAGTAAGGATGAATTTAACAATACACTTTTACCACCTTGTGAATTTGATCCTTTAAAAAGTGACTTAGAAATTCCAAGTCCTGGCTTTCCAAATAATCATTCTCTCATACAGCAAGCAAGAAATTTAAGCAGTGAGTATGATTTTTTTTATGATGGTATGCCAAAAAGTGTTTGGATAAGCGGAACAAATGGCAAAACCACCACCACTCAAATGACACATCATCTTTTAAAACACATCAATGCACAAATGGGAGCAAACATAGGAACTCCTTTAGCACAAATGGACGCTAATGCTAAATTATGGATTTTAGAAAGTTCATCTTTTTCGCTTTTTTACACCAAAATAGCTAAACCTGAAATTTATGCGCTTTTACCTATCACACCTGATCATCTTTCTTGGCATAAAAGCTTTAAAAATTATGAGCAAGCAAAGCTTAGTGTGCTTAAAAGAATGAATGAAAATGATGTGGTAATTTTACCTAAAAAGTATGAGGCTTATCCAACCCATGCTTATGTTATAAGCTATGAAGATGAGCAAGATTTAGCTAAAAAAATGCAAATTGATTTAGAAAAAATTCATTTCAAAACCCCATTTTTACTTGATGCACTTATTGCCTTAAGTATAGAAAAAATCATACTAGATCGTTGCTCTTATGAGCTTTTAAATGAGTTTAAAATAGAAAAAAATAAACTTGAAGAAATATTTGATCATAAAAATAGACTTTGGGTAAATGATACTAAAGCAACTAATTTGGATGCTAGTTTAGCTGCTCTTAAACGCTATAAGGATAAAAAAATTCATCTTATCATAGGTGGCGATGATAAGGGAGTGGATTTAAGTGCTTTGTTTGCTTTTATGAAAGAGCTTAATATAGAACTTTATGCCATAGGAAAAAGCACTAATAAAATGCTTGAATATGCTAAAAATGCTAATTTAAAAGCACATTTTTGCGAGTTTTTACCTAAAGCAGTAGAAAAAATCAATCAAAACTTAACTAATGATGAAGTAGCTCTATTAAGTCCTGCTTGTGCAAGCTTAGATCAGTTTAAATCTTACGAAGAAAGAGGAGAGCTTTTTAAAAAATGTGTTCAAGAATTAAGCTAAATCTTTTTGAATACAAAATTTTAAAAACTCACATAAATTTATAAATTTCTCGCTTGGCTCTTTATTTTTATGATAAATCAAGCAAAGCTCTCTTGAAATTTTAAAATTTTTTAATCTTACTTCAAATAAGCTTTTAGCTTCAAGCTCTTCTTTAACGCTAAATTTAGGTAAAACCGCTAAAAAATTACCTTTTTTAACTAACTCTTTTATCATAGCAGTTGAGTTTAACTCATAAGCTAAATTAAGCTTTATATCTTTAGGCAAAGCATTTAAAAATACTTCTTTTGCGCCAGAACCTTGCTCACGACTTAGCCATTTAAAATCCTTTAACTCATCTATGAAAAATTCTTTTTTGAAGTCATTTTTACTCACCACAATAAGCTCATCATCACAAATTTTAACCTTTTTTATATCCTTATCTTTACAAATTCCTTCAATCAAACCTATATCTATTTCTTTATCTAAAATATCTTTGATGATATTTTGGCTATTATCCAAGGACAAATTTAGTTTGATATTTTCTTCCTTTTGATCTAAAAAAGATCCTAGTAAATAAGTACCTACATTTTGACTCACTTTCATACTTATTTCATAGCTTTGATCATCTTGCATTGCTTTTTCTATGCGTTCAAATTCTAAAATCAAAGGTGTAATTTGTTTTAAAAAAACCTTTCCTTTTTCATTTAAGCTTAAAAATTTAGCATTTCTATCAAAAAGCTTGGTGTTTAAACTTTTTTCAAGTTCAAATATAGCTAAAGACAAAGCAGATTGAGTTATATTTAATTCTTTAGCACAAGCTCTTAAATTTAAATTTCTACACAAGGCTTGAAAATATTTTATTTGTTTAAAAGTCATAAGCACTCTTTTGATAAATATTTTTAATCATTATATCAAATAAAATTAATTTTACTTATCATAAAAAAATCATTAAGATTACAAAAAATAAAAAAGGAAAATTTCATGCATAAAAATATATATAAACATAGAAAATTTGAAGCTTTTTTACTGCTTTTTACTCTTGCTTTTTGTGCTTTTGCTATTTCTGAGCTTAGTTTTTTCAAAAATCTTGGAATTTCAGCTTTAATCATAGCTGTAATTTTGGGAGCTTTAATAGGAAATTTAGCACATCAAAATGCAAATTTACTCAAAAAATCAGGAGTTTTAAACATAGCAACAAAAGAAATTTTAAGACTTGGGATTATACTTTATGGCTTTAGAATTACTTTTAATGATTTAGAAAAAGTTGGATTAAATGGGATTTTATTAGCATTTTTAGTGGTATTTTCTACCTTTTTTATAGGGCTTTTGCTAGGAAAATTATTCAAACTTGATCTTAAAGAAAGTATACTTATAAGTAGTGGCTCAAGCATTTGTGGAGCAGCTGCTGTGATGGCTAGTGAAAGCATTGTTAAAGGTGGCTCTGCTAAAGTTGGCGTGGCAGTTTGCACTGTGGTGGTTTTTGGAACTTTAGGGATGTTTTTATATCCTTTGGCTTGGAATTTGGGTTGGTTTGATTTTTTTAATTTAAAGCAAATGGGCTATTTCATGGGAGCAAGCTTGCATGAAGTTGCACATACTGTTGCAGCAGGTGAAGCTGTGCAAGCAGGAGATGGTGCTGTCATAGAAAAAATGATGCGTGTTTTAATGTTAGTACCTTTTTTGATTTTCTTAAGTCTTTTTTCATTAAAATTTCTAAGCAAAAATAATGAAAAAATTTCCATTAAAGCAAATATTCCTTATTTTGCTTTGTGGTTTTTATTTGCTTGTGGTATTAGCTCACTTGAAATATTAAATACCGATTTTGCGCTTAACTATATAAAACCAAGCATACAAACCATAGACACACTTTTACTTTCTATGGCTATGGTAGCTTTGGGAGTGAATATTCATAAAAATGTTTTAAAAAATGCAGGTTTTAAACCATTTTTAATGGCATTGTTGCTTTTTATTTGGTTAATCTTTATATCAATTAGCTTAATTTTCTTATTAAATTTATAATATGTTTCATTATGAAACATATTATAGCATTTTATATTTTTTTATTAATTTAATATTTATTTTTTACTACTTTATATTTAAATAGTATTATAATTGAGATGAAATAAATACCAAAAAAGGAGCTAACATGTTCACGCCTAAAACAAAAAGCGAATTAGTTGCTCTTGTTAGAGAAGAGCTTATTACCTTAGATGAAATCGATGTAAGCTTAATCACGGATATGTCTTATTTATTCTACTATTCTACTAGGACTAATTTTAATGGTATAGAAAAATGGGATGTATCAAATGTTAAAGATATGTCTTATATGTTTTATTGCTGCAAAAGCTTTAATCATGATATTTCTAAATGGAATGTTAGAAATGTTGAAAACATGGAAGGAATGTTTTTTGATTGTGAATCTTTTGATCAAGACTTATCTTCTTGGAATATGTCAAATGTTAAAGATACCAAGTATATGTTTTGTAATTGTCTTAAATTTAATCATAAAGTAGAAAATTGGGATGTGCATAATGCCATTACAATGGCACATATGTTTGAAAACTGCAAACAATTTGATCAAGATTTATCAAGATGGGATGTACACAATGCTAAAACAATGGCATTTTTATTGCATAATTGTACTAATTTTCACTATGATGTTAAAAAATTAGACATTGATAAAAATTGTAATATTCAAAAGATACTAGGGCACGAAGAAATACAAAATAAATATGCTATAAAACATTGATCGCAAGGTAAGCTATTGCTTACCTGCTTGGTTAATCCAAAGTCCCATAGCAATCACAACAATAACCTGCCCTAAAAAACCTTGAAATACGCTAAATAATCTTAACAAAGAACTAACGGGCGTTACATCGCCAAAACCTATCGTTAGCATAGTAACTCCACTAAAATAATAACAATCAACCAAACCCTTTATTCTATTTTGAATTTGAGGTTTTAAGTCATCATCTAAAGACCAAAAATTATGAATTCCTCTTATGGGGGTTTGAAACTGCACCTCTATAACTTTTTCTTGTAAATCTACAATATCTAAATTTTCATTTTTTTGAGTAGCAATTAACATTCTATTATAATTATCTACATCACAAGAAAAATAATACAAATTCCCATACGCAAACCATATCAAAACATAAGCATATAAAATAATAAAAAATTTTTCTTTAATATTAATCTTACTACTAAAAGCAGCCCAAATACTAATAAGCAAAAACATCATCAATGCTATAGCCACCATAATAGGAATAATATTTAAAATTAAAAATAAAATTTCAGAAGTAATTTTACCCGTTGCATAAATAGCAAGCTCATCAAATAAAAAACTACAAAATAAAGGCACCACAGCAAGCAAAGTCCAAACAAAAAGAAATCGTTTGGTACTTTTATGATAAATGCCAATATAATGATTTAAAAGTCTATGATATAGCATTAGCGAATTAACAATAAAGGTTTTTTAGCCTTAGTTAAAATATCATTTGTCAAACTACCAAATAAAATACTTTTTAACCAATGATGCGAATAAGCTCCCATGATCAATAAATCTATATCATTTTGCTCACCAAAATCAAATAAAGCCTGAGTAATCTCTCCACTTAAATGCTGAGTTTGTACATTTAAATTTGCTTCTTTAAAAATTTGACTTACTTGAGCTAATAACTCACAAGAAGCTTTTTCATCTTTAGAAACATTTACCACATAACGCTTTGCTTCTTTAAAAATAGGTCTTTTAATGGCTTGCTCTATAGCCTTTTTAGCTAAATTACTCCCATCATAAGCCATCATCACACTTTTAATCTCTTTAAAAGCAGAATTTACAAGCAAAATAGGTACATTTAAAGCTCTTACTAATTCTTCTGTATGAATGCCTATTTTATTTTTCTTACCTCCGCCTTTTAAACCTGCTATGGCTAATCTTATTTGATCATTATATTCTTTTAAAACTTCTTCTAAATCTCCATCTTTTTGCACACTAAAGCATTCTTTTACGCCTTGTTCTTTTGCATAAGCACAAAATTCTTCTAAAATTCTTTGCCCTTTTTTACAAAGATTTTCATTTTTTTGACTTTGCTCTTCTACTAAATCTTCAATCACACACCCACTAGCACCTATGCCAAAACTACAAGCTAATTCAGCATTAGTAAAATTTGGTTCTATGGTATATAAAAACATTAAAGGTAAATCTAGCTTTTTAGCTAAATACACCCCATAATACAAACTTTCCCTACAAGGCTCTAAAACATCTACACAAACTAGAATTTTTTCCATTTAATATCCTTTTGTAGTATTAATCTTGTGCTTTTTGCGCTATTAAAACACCTTCTATGATTTTTTTAATATCCCCATCTAAAATATTATCAACCTGCGAAAAAGCTTCGTTTGAGCGTGTATCTTTAACTTGTTGATAAGGAAAAAGCACATAAGAGCGGATTTGATGACCCCAGCCTATCTCACTTTTTTCGCTTGAATTTGCTTCATCTTGTTGTTTCATAAGCTCAAGCTCATAAAGGCGTGATTTTAGCATTTTAAAAGCAGTTGCTTTGTTTTTGTGTTGGCTTCTATCGTTTTGACATTGCACTACTATACCACTTGGCATATGAGTTATGCGCACTGCTGATTCAGTTTTATTAACATGCTGCCCACCTGCTCCGCTTGCTCTATAATAATCAATCCTTATATCTTTTTCTTCAATTTCTATTTCTATATCATCATCAAGTTCAGGTGAAACCATCACACTAGAAAAACTCGTATGGCGACGCCCTGCACTATCAAATGGAGAAGTTCTTACTAAACGATGAATACCATTTTCAGCTTTTAAATACCCATAAGCATTTTCACCTTTTACTAAAAAACTAACATCTTTAAGTCCTGCTTCTTCGCCTTCTTGAAAGTCAAGTGTTTCTACTTTAAAACCTTCTCTTTCACAAAATCTCAAATACATCCTATAAAGCATACTAGCCCAGTCATTACTCTCCGTTCCACCCGCTCCTGGGTGAATAGAAACTATGGCGTTTTTACCATCATTTTCCCCGCTTAAAAGCATAGAAATTTCAAGATTTACAATAAGATCTTCTAGCTTGTTTGCATCTTCGAATAAAGCTTCTATAGTATCTAAGTCATTTTCACTATTAGCTAGATCAAAAAGCTCGCTAGCATCATTTAAAGCATTATTTGCATTTTCATAATTTTTAAGTAAATTTGAAATTTTAGTTTTTTCTTTACCTATCACTCCTGCTTGTTTTACATCACTCCAAAAAGAAGGGGAATTTTCTAAATTTTCTATTTCTTTTAATCTTGCTTTTATCTCTTCAGGCTTAATGATAGAAGCGATATTTCCAACTTTGTTTTTTAATTTTTTTAAAAGTTCGCTGTATTCGTAATTATCCATAAAAATTTTCTTTCTAATTTTGATATAATTTAATCTTATAATTTTAGCAAAAAATAAAACATTTAAAGTGAGAAATATGCCAAAACTTTTTTTAATGTCTTTAGGTTGTAATAAAAATTTAGTTGATAGTGAAATCATGCTTGGAAGATTAAGTGATTATGAAATTTGTGATGAGCCAAGCATAGCTGATGTTTTGATTGTAAATACTTGTGGCTTTATAGATAGTGCTAAAAAAGAAAGCATTAATGCGATTTTAGACTTACACGAGCAAAGAAAAAAAGATTCATTGTTAGTTGTAACAGGCTGTTTAATGCAACGCTACCGTGAGGAATTGATGAAAGAACTACCTGAAGTTGATCTTTTTACTGGTGTGGGAGATTATGAAAAAATTGATGAGATGATACTTAAAAAAACTAATCTTTTTTCAAATTCTACTTACTTACAAGATAAAAACACCAATCGCGTGATCACAGGCTCTAACTATCACGCCTTTATCAAAATAGCTGAAGGGTGCAATCAAAAATGTTCATTTTGCGCCATACCAAGCTTTAAAGGAAAACTCAAATCAAGAAGTTTAGAAAGCATTGTAAATGAAGTAAAAGAGCTTGTTAAAAAAGGCTATAAAGACTTTTCTTTTATCGCTCAAGATACAAGTTCGTATTTATTTGATCAAGGTCAAAAAGATGGACTTTTAAAGCTTATTGAAGCTATAGAAGATATCCAAGGTGTAAAAGCTGCTAGAATTTTATATCTATACCCAACAAGCATTAGTAAAGAAGTAATAGAAAAGATCATTCAATCAAAAGTTTTTGTAAATTATTTTGATATGCCTTTGCAACACATCAGTGACAATATGCTTAAAATCATGAAACGTGGAGCTAATAAAGCTAAATTAATCGAGCTTTTAAATTTAATGAAACAAGCCCCAAATTCATTTTTACGCACAGGTTTTATAGTAGGACACCCTGGAGAGAGTGATGAGGATTTTGAAGAATTATGCGCTTTTATAAAAGAATTTGATTTTGATAGAATTAGTGTTTTTGCTTATTCTAAAGAAGAAGATACCGCAGCTTTTGAAATGGAACAAATTCCTAGTAAAATCATCAATACAAGATTAAAAGTGATAGAAAAAATCGTCGATGAATGCATAGAAAAAAGCTTTAATCAGCAAGTTGGTAAAAAAACCTTAGCATTTTGCGAAGGACAAAGCTCTGAAGGAGAATTTTTCATCGGTGCAAAAGATTTGCGTTGGGATAGAAATATAGATGGAGAAATTCTCATCAATGAAAGTGATTGTGGAAATTTAGAAATGGGTGAGCTTTATGAGTGTGAAATCACACAGAGCTTAGATAAAAAACTCATTGCAAAAGCCTTAAGAAAGCTTGATGATTGATAGCAAATATTTAAATCATTTAAAGCAAGGGAGAAATCTTTTAGCGTTTTCTCACGGGAGTGATTCTAGTGCTTTATTTTTCATGCTTTTAGAAAAAAATATAGATTTTGATCTTGCTTTTATAAACTATAAAACTCGCAAAAATAGTGATAAAGAAGAACAAAGTGCTAAAGAATTAGCCAAGCGTTTTCATAAAAAAATTTATATCAAAACCGCACCCAAAATAACAAAAAATTTCGAAGCTTGCGCAAGAGCTTTACGTTATGAGTTTTTTGAAGAACTTTGCAAAAATCACTCTTATAATAATCTTTTACTAGCTCACCATTTAAATGATAAACTAGAGTGGTTTTTAATGCAATTTTCTAAAGGTGCAGGGCTTAGAGAATTACTTGGTTTTAAAGATATTGAAAAAAGAAAATATTTTACTATCATAAGACCCTTGCTTGAAATTCCTAAAGAAGAAATTTCAAATTACTTAAAAGAAAACAATATCACTTATTTTCATGATGAGAGCAATGATGATGAAAAATATTTTAGAAATTTCATACGCAAAAATTTTACTAATGAGTTTTTAAAGCTTTATCCAAATGGAGTAAGAAAGAGCTTTAAATACCTAGAAAAAGACTTAAAAGAAGAAAATACTTATGAATTTAAAAATATTTACATTACTCATAAAGATGAAAGTTTAATCGCAAAATGTTTTAAAAAACTTGGAGTACTTTTAAGTGCTAAACAAAGACAAGAAGTATTAAAAGGCGATGGAGTGATTTCGCATAAAATAGGCATTGTTTATATGCAAGAAAAAGTATTGATTTTTCCTTTTATAAGTTGTGAGAAAATACCAAAAGAATTTAAAGAAATTTACAGAAAAGCAAAAATCCCTAAACTCTTAAGAGCATATTTATACACAAAAAATATTGATGTAAAAGAACTTATGCAAGCTCTTTTATGATTTCTTCAAAAAGCTCTTTTACTCTTGTTTCTAAAAAGTCTTTAAATTCAGCACTTGTAGCTTCAGCACGCATGATAAGATATGGACTTGTGTTAGAAGCACGCAAAAGTGCCCAGCCTTCTTTAAAAGTGATTCTAACTCCGTCAATTTCATTACAATCAAGCACATTTTCAAAAGCGTTTGCTTTTATTTTTTCTTTAAATTTTTCTATGATTTGAAATTTATTTTCCTCACTAACCTTAAGCTTAATCTCTTCACTTGCATAAAGTTTTGGTAACTCTTTAACTAATTTTTCTATATCAAAACCATTTACTAAAAGCTCTAAGGTTCTTAAAAATGCATAAATTCCATCATCATAACCAAAATATCTATCTTTAAAGAAAATATGCCCACTAAGCTCTGCTGCTATGTCGATATTTTGCTCTTTCATCATTTTTTTAATGTTAGAATGCCCGGTCTTACCCATCATGATAAAACCAAATTTAGCTACCTCATCAAAGAGGTTTTTAGAGCATTTTACTTCACCTAAAACTCTAGGATTTTTTATATTTTTAGCAAATAAATAACAAAGCTCATCACCCTTAAACACATAATCTTTACTTGCGACTACTAAACGATCTCCATCTCCATCAAAAGCAAAGCCCATTTTTGCGTTTTCATTTTCTTTTAGCGCAACTTGCAATGCGTGTAAATTTTCAAGCTCTGTTGGATCGGGTGCGTGATTTGGGAAATTTCCATCAGGATTTTCAAATAAAATTTGCGCATTAAGATTTAATTTTTCCACCAAAGGCTTTATAATCACTCCAGTAGCTCCATTTGCACAATCAATAATGATTTTTTCTTTATAGCCCTTAAGATGTGAAAAATGTTTAGCTAAAAAGTCTATATATAAGCTTTTAACATCATAATTTTCATATCTTAAATCATCATTGATTTCAAGTTCTAAATACTCTTGCACTTTTAAAGAAAGCTTTTTCAAATCAGTACCAAAAAAACTTTCTTTGTTAATCGTGATTTTAAAGCCATTGTATTCTTTTGGATTGTGCGAACCTGTTATCATAATATTTGCATCAAAAATATCATCAAAAAATAAACTAAAATACCCCATAGGAGTTGGTGCTAAGCCTATATTAAAAACTTGCATATTAGTTTTATTTAAACCACTGATTAAATAATTAAAAAGTTCATTTGCACTATATCTTGCATCATAACCTACGCTTACTTTCTCGCAACCTCTTGATTTCATTTCTAAACCCAAAGCATAGCCTATGGCTTTTACACTTTTTTCATTTAACTCACTTGGGTAAAGCCCTCTTATATCATACTCTCTAAAAATCAAATCTAACATTTTAATCCTTTTGTCTTCTAAGTTCTAATTTTGCTTGTTTTAAACTTTCTTCTATGTTTTCATTTTTGCTTGATAAACAAAGTTTAATTTCTAATTTTGCATTTTGCTCTTTCAATTCAAAACTATATTTTTGCATAAAATTTTCAAGCATTTGAAGCTTGCTTTGCACAAAAGCTATATTTTCATTTTCAAATACAATGATAAAATAATCCTTATCATCTTTAAAAACCCTAGCATGTAAAGCTTTTTTTAAAATCCTAGCAAATTCATGCATTATAAACTCACCTATTTTTGAGCCTTTTTGATGATAAATTTCATTGATATTTTTTACTTCAATCAAGGCTAAATGAAAATTTTCAAGCCCTTGAGCATATCTTCTTAAGGCTTTTAAATTTGGCAAATTGGTTAAAGTGTCAAAAAAGGCTATTTTATAAGCTTTATACACTAAAAATCCTATCAACACCAAAGAAGCAAATTCATAATAACCCAAATCAACACTATTGTAAAATAAAAACTGCACACTCAAGCCCATATAAGCTAGTAAAAAATGAAAATCATTGTTTTTAAAATACGAAAATAATAAAAATATCATTCCCACCCAAAACACACAAAAGCTTAACTCACTAATAGGCTTAAAAAATTGCGTTGAAAGGCCAAAAATTTCACTTGTAATACTTGCATTAAAATTAGTGCTTGTGCTAAGTATTAACGCTACAAAACCCATGAAGGCTAAATACGCAAATTTAATGAGATTAATTCTTTCAAACACAAGTTTGCTATCTTGTAAAAACACAAAAAGCACAAAAGAAAAAGGTAAAAACACCGAGATAAACAAATGCGCTTGATATTCACTTGCCACTAAAGATAAAGCTCTAGCACATAAAATCAACAAAAGTAAGAAAAAAATCTTATTTTGCTTAAAAAAATAAGCTAAAAATAAAGCTAAGATATTAAAAACCAAAGTCATACTAGGCAATGTTTTTAACAATAAATACGAAAAATCCAAAATAATAAACCTTTTTTTGTTAAAATTATAGCAAAAATATTTTAAGGATATTAATGGTAGAAGTAAAAAATCTCACTATGCGTTTTGCAAATCAGTTATTATTTGAAGATGTAAATTTAAAATTAAACCGTGGTGAAAGATATGGGCTTATAGGCGCAAATGGTGCAGGAAAATCAACCTTTTTAAAAATTCTCTCAGGCGAAATAGAATCAAGCAGTGGAGAAATTTGCATAGATCCAAATTTAAAAATCGCAGTGTTAGGACAAGATCAATTTGCTTTTGAAAACTACACTATCAAAGATGCGGTAATGTGTGCAAATAAAAGATTATATGATGCACTAAAAGAAAAAGAAAAACTTTATATGAGTGAAGAATTTACCGATGCAATCAATGATAGATTAAGCGAGCTTGAAATCATAACAGCAGAAGAAGATCCAAACTATGATTGTGAGCTTAGATGTGAAAAAATTCTTAGTTCTTTAAATATAAAAGATTTTAATGCTCTCATGAGTACTTTACAAAGTGCGGATAAATTTAAAGTTTTATTAGCACAAGTATTGTTTTTAGGTGCTGATGTATTATTTTTAGATGAACCTACAAACAACCTTGACTTAGAAGCTATTTCTTGGCTTGAAAATGAACTTTTAAGACATGAGGGAACTTTAGTAGTAATTAGTCATGATAGACATTTTCTAAATAAAGTTTGTACAAGAATTTTAGATGTGGATTTTAAACAAATACGCGATTTTGCTGGAAATTATGATGATTGGTACATGGCTTCAACCTTACTTGCTAAACAAGCTGAACTCAAACGCGATAAAACTTTAAAAGAAAGAGAAGAATTAGAAAATTTCATACGTCGTTTTAGCGCTAATGCTTCAAAAGCCAAACAAGCTACAAGTAGAGCCAAAGCTTTAGAAAAACTTGAACTTGAAGAGATTAAAACTTCAAGCAGGCGTGATCCTAGCATAGTTTTTAGAACTAATAGAGAAATAGGAAATGAAGTTTTAGAATTAAAAGGTATTAGCAAAGCTTATGATAGAACTTTATTTGAAAATTTAGAATTAAAATTAGAAAAAGGTGATAAAATAGCCCTAATCGGTGCAAATGGTGTTGGAAAAAGCACTTTAGCTAAAATCATTGCTTCAAAATTAGAACCCGATAGTGGCCACATCCATCTTGGTGCTACCATAGAAATGGGATATTTTTCACAAGATACGACGAATTTAATTAATGAAGATTTGAAACTTTATGAATGGCTAATGAGTGAAAAATTCAAAGATTTAGACGAAATTCGCAAATGTCTTGGTAGAATGCTCTTTAGCGGAAGTGATCAAGAAAAAATGGCTTCTAGCTTAAGCGGGGGTGAAAAACACCGCTTAATGCTTTCAAAATTAATGTTAGAACGTGGAAATTTCTTGCTTTTAGATGAACCGGATAATCATTTAGATCTTGAAAGTATCATTGCATTAGGCGAAGCCTTGTATAATTTCAAAGGTTGTGTGATATGCATAAGCCACGATAGAGAGCTAATTAGTGCTTTTGCTAATCGTATATGGTTTTTAGAAGATGGAAAATTAACAGACTTTAAAGGAAGTTATGACGAATTTTTAGGAGGTTTAGAATGAATTCGTTTAAGATAAAATATGCAGCTGGTTTTGGACATTTTACTCAAAATCACAGGGGTTTTGGCCCAACTATCTATGTAGAAGAAAGTATTGATTTTCAAAGCGAAAAAGATTATTTTGACTATGTTGAATTTTATGAAAAATTCAGTAAAGAAGATGATACTTATTTTCACATTTCATTTTTAGAAGATCGCCCTTTAACTTCTCAAGAATTAGAAAGTAGAAATGCTTATAGAAAACTAAGGGATGAACGCTGTAATAAAGCTAGAGAAGAGTTTATTAAAAACAATGAAATAGAAGCGGAATACTACCCAACTCATGGTGATTAAGGAATAATTTTTGCTTGTTTTTTCCTTGTAATATTTTGAAAGGAGAAAACATGCAAGTTAACCATGATAATTTATCGGTTAAAGAGTATGGATATGGTCAAAGTAGTGCTTATAAAAGCACTCAAGGAGCTAATGAAGACTTTATGTCTTTACTTAGTCAAAACAATAGTGAAAATTTAAACGAGCAAAGCATAAAACTTGATGAGCTTTTTTCAAAAGCTATGAGTCAAGATCAATTTAGCACAGGAATTTTTAGCTCAAATATGTCAAATATTTATAATTATCGTTTTAGAGGACAAAACGAAACTCCTATGCAAGCCAATATAGAAGAAAAACAAGAGCCACAAAAAGATATGGTAAAAGATCTTTTAAATTCTTTATGAAAATGAAGTAAGCAAACGCTTACTTCCAAATAAGTCCACTAAATTCAAACTCTTTTGCAAATTTTTTAAATTCCTCTTCTTCTTTTGCATTAACACTTAAAAACAATTCAACATTTTCTTGAAATTTTTTTTCATATGAAATGTTATTTTTATTTAAAAAATGCTCAAATCTTGCATAAAGATGAAAAGGAATGTTTAAATTTAAAACATTTTTAGCTTCAAATTCTAAAAGCGTTGCATTTAAAATAGCTTCATTTGTAGCTTCACTATAAGCTCTTACAAGACCACCTGTACCAAGTTTAATCCCTCCAAAATAACGCACCACAATCACCGCACAATTAACAAGCAAAGCTCCTCTTAAAACATTCAAACAAGGCATAGCAGAAGTTCCTTTTGGTTCGCCATCATCGCTTTTATCTTCTATGATTTGATCAAATTCATTTAAATACCTATAAGCATATACAAAATGCACGGCTTTTAAATGCTCATTTCTTAGTTTTTGCATTAAAGTTTGAAAATCTTCAAAAGGACATAAAAAAGACAAAAAAGTTGATTTTTTAATTTCTATTTTTGCTTGATAAATTTGATCAATGGTTTTCATATTTTCCTTAAATTAGTTATAATATTTAAATAAAATTATAATCAAAACAACTTATAAAAATTTAAGGATAAACTATGCTTCAAACTTGTATTTTTCCTGCAGCAGGTTATGGTACTAGATTTTTACCTGCTACAAAAACCCTACCTAAAGAAATGCTACCTATACTAACTAAGCCTTTAATTCATTATGGTGTAGATGAGGCTTTAGAAGCTGGTATGGAAACTATGGGCTTTGTTACAGGACGTGGAAAAAGAGCTTTGGAGGATTATTTTGATATTTCTTATGAACTTGAACACCAAATCGCAGGTACTAAAAAAGAATATCTTTTAAGTGAAATAAGGACACTCATAGATCGTTGCACTTTTACTTTTACAAGACAAAATGAAATGAAAGGCTTAGGAGATGCAGTTTTAAAAGCAAAGCCTTTGGTGCAAGATGAAGCTTTTGGGGTAATTTTGGCAGATGATTTATGCGTAAATGAAGATGGGGTAAATGTCCTAGCTCAAATGGTAAAAATTTATGAAAAATACCGCTGCTCTGTTATAGCTGTAATGGAGGTTGAAGCCAATCAAGTTTCAAATTATGGGGTTATAGCAGGAAATGCTGTGGAGGAGGATTTAATCATGGTAAATTCTATGGTAGAAAAACCTGATCCAAAAGATGCTCCAAGCAATTTAGCCATCATAGGAAGATACATTCTAACGCCTGATATTTTTGGTATTTTAGAAAATACTAAAGCAGGTAAAAACGGAGAAATTCAACTAACCGATGCCTTACTTTCACAAGCAACTAACAATATGGTTTTAGCTTATAAATTTAAAGGAAAAAGGTTTGACTGTGGAAGCGTAGAAGGCTTTGTGGAAGCGACAAATTATTTTTATGAGAAAAGTAAAAATGCTAAATAATACTTTATTTTTTAAAACCCAAGATTTTAAAAAAATCACCGCTTATGCAAATAGAATGAATGATGAGTTAGAAAGTGGTGATATAGGGTATTATCACTTAGTAGATACAAGCTTTGATTTAATCAAAGAAAGTAAAGAATTTATCGCAGCTAAACCTCATATAGAAAATATTATTTTAGTAGGTATGGGTGGATCAAGTTGTGGAGTTAAAGCTTTAAAAGAGCTTTTATTTGATCAAGTAGAAGAAAAAAAACTTTTCATCATAGATAATACTTCCTCACATACTTTTACCCAAACTATGCAAAAAATAAATCCCAAAAAAACACTTTTCATCATAGCAAGTAAATCAGGTACAACTATAGAGGTGATTTCTTTATTTAAACTCATCATTGCTCATTTTGATTTTAAAAATGAAAATTTACACGAAAACTTTGTGTTTATTACTGATTTTGAGTCAAAACTTCACAAACTAGGAGAAGAATTAAACATAAAATGCTTTTTTATACCTAAAAATGTTGGAGGTAGATTTAGTGTTTTATCTGCTATTGGTATTGTTCCTTTGAGTTTTTGTGGGTATGATACTAAAGCCTTATTAGAAGGTGCAAAAGCTTGTTATGTGGATTTTTTTAAGAAAAAATGTGATCAAATTTTGCAAAAGGCTTATCATTACTGCACACATAAAAGTGCACATATTAATGTGCTTTTTTCTTATGGAGATGCTTTTAAGGGCTTTAATGAATGGTATATTCAACTAATTGCTGAAAGTCTAGGCAAAAAACAAGGCTTTAAACGCATAGGTTTAACTCCTATTGCTTTAATTGGCGCTAGAGATCAGCATAGCTTTTTACAACTTATCATGGATGGACCTAAAGATAAAACTGTTACTTTTTTAAAAATCAAAGATAGTCAAAAATCTCCTAGTATCCCAAATATAAGCTTTAATCATTTGCAAAATTGTGACTTTACTAATGAGGTCAATTTACATGATCTTTTAAATGCTCAATGTGATGCAACCATGCATGCATTAATTGCTGAAAATTTAAGTGTTGATGTAATAGAACTTGAAAAATTAGATGCTTATCATTGTGGGTATTTGATGTATTATTATGAGTTATTTACTTCTGCATGTGGCATTATGCTTGGAATTAATACTTATGATCAACCTGGTGTTGAAGTAGGGAAATTAATACTAAAAAATATGCTAAGTAAATAAATTTGCTTTATTGTAAAAAAAGAGTATAATGAAAATATAATAATTACTAACATTAAAATTTATTAGATAATAATAATTATTATTTAAGAATTTTATGTTATAATTTTTAAAAATAAAAAAGGAGATAACATGTCAGTAACAAAACAATTATTACAATTACAAGCGGATGCTCATAGTTTATGGATTAAATTTCATAATTATCATTGGAATGTAAAAGGTTTACAATTTTTTTCAATTCATGAATATACAGAAAAAGCTTACGAAGAAATGGCAGAGCTTTTTGATGATTGTGCTGAAAGAGCTTTACAACTAGGAGAAAAAGCTATCGTTTGCCCAAACACTTTATTAGAAAATGCAAAAGCACCTAAGGTTCAAAAAGATTGCTTTACTCCAGTAGAAGTTTTAGAGCTTATTAGAGAAGATTATAAATATCTTTTGGCTGAATTTAAAAAGCTAAATGAAGAAGCTGAAAAAGCAAGCGATACTACAACAGCAGCATTTGCTCAAGAAAATATTGCAAAATATGAAAAAGCTCTTTGGATGCTTAATTCAACTATCCAAAATACTTGCTCTATGTAAGAATTTATAATGTTTTTTGACTTGCAAAGCTTTATTGCTTTAAGTCAAAAAGCAAATTTAACTTCCCGAGAAAAAATACTCTTATTAAAACTTCATACTCATTTTGAAAAAAATATCGATTTATTGCAAAAATTATATGATTATAGTTTGGTGGCTTATTGTGCTAATGTATATTTAAATCAAAGCTTACAAAAAGAAGGTTTACAAAAATACAAAGCCATTATAAAAGCTTTAACTAATCCTTTTTATAAAAAAGAAAAAATCCCCGTAGGTGGTTTAAACAATGCATTTTTAGCTTTAAAATTTGTAAAAAATTATGAAATACTTGAGCACATCAATGAAACACACCCTCAATCTAAAATGGGTTTTAGAGCTAGTTTTATTTATGATAAAAAAAGAAAAAACTATATTTTAGCCTTTGCAGGAAGTGAGTTAAATCCTTTATGTTTTGATTTTAAAGATCTTTATAGTGATTTTTTGATTTTACTTAACAAAACTCCAAAAGGCCAAATTCAATCCATGCAGTATTTTTACAATCAACTCAAGCAAAAATACACCATTGATAAAAATCTCATCATCATAGGGCATTCTTTAGGAGGATATCTAGCTCAAACTTTTGCAAGAACCTTTCCTAGCGCGGTAAAAGAAGCCTATGCCTTTCAAGCACCTGGTTTAAACCAAAACTTTCAAAATCTTTCTTATATAAATTTTCATATAAATACCACCCATAATTTAAATTTCAAAACTTACAAATGGTGGAATTTTAATTTTGTGCAAAAACTTTATAAAAAAGATAGCAAGGAGATTTTACTACATACAGGAAGCATTAAACATCATCCTAGCATATGTATTTATAAGCTACATGAATTATTTAAAATTCTTAACCCATAAGGGCTAAGAATTAATGTAAATCTTCATTAAGTTTTACAGCCTTTTTATTAAAGGCTGCTATCATCACTCCACTTTGAGAATCTTGTCTAAAATGCAAGCCATTTAATCCTGCTAATTCTAAACCTTTGTATATATCTTTATCAAATTTAAAATCAGGATTGATTTTTTGAAGTTCTTCTTTATTTTTTAAAGCAAATTTAGTCCCTTCTAAAACAGCAATGCCTGCATCAACGATACAATTATCCCCTAAAGGAATTCCCGTAACTGAATTTGCACCCAAAAGACAAGCTTTACCGATGCTAATAGCATTACCACTAGTGCCACTTAAAACACCAAGTATAGAAGCACCGCCTCCTACGTCGCTACCTTCGCCCACAACAGCTGAAGAACTAATACGCCCTTCTACCATACAAGCTCCAGTTGTACCTGCATTAAAATTCACATAAGCAGCCCCTGGCATTATAGTAGTACCTGCAGCTAAAACCGCACCCATTCTTACTTTAGAGCTTTCTAAAATTCTAGTATTATCCTCAGGAATAACATGAGCTAAAAACCTTGGAAATTTATCTACATAATCAATCCTTGGATACCTTCCACTCATTTTTAAATCAATCTCATTTTCTCTTAAAAAGTCCAAATCAATAGGCTTATTATCACTCCATGCAACATTTGGTAAAATCCCAAAAGCACCTGTTAAATTTAAGCTTCTTAAAGGCACTTTTTTATTTGAAAGCAAGTAAAGTTTTAAATACACACTTTCTAAACTTTTTGGTACTTCATCTTCAAAAATACAAACAAAAGAAAAAGCATTTTCTCTAAAATTTTCCTTTGCTGCTTTGATTGCTTCTATATTTTTATGACCTTGCTCTTGCAAAAATGGCGCAAAACATTCAAGCGCAAAATCCAAATCTTCTTTAATCAAAGTAGCCACAAACTCACTTTCATTAAAATCAACATCAACCCCTCTTCTAAAAAAAGCTTCAAACATAACAGCTGCAGCGGCATAATTTTGCTCAAAATTAATCACACCAAAATTAGCTTGAAGTTTTTTACTAGGATCAACTTGACTTAGATCAAGTCTTGCTATAGCAAAAGCTTTAGGCTTTTTATAATTAATCCTTTGTTCGATTTGCTTGATTAGATTCAAAAATTCTTCTTTACTTTCTATTGGCATATTTTTCTCCTTATTGCGAGCACGCACTTTTGCCATTCATTATAGGTTGAATAGCTGAATTATCTACTTTACCTTCTTGATTAACCTTTTCTATAAATTCCCAAATTTTTTCAGCAGCTTGCAAATATCTTTTTGAACTTACACTCTCAGGCATATAAAAACTCACAGGCTTACCGCTATCTCCACCTTCTCTTACACTCATTTCGATAGGAATTTGAGCTAAAACATCACACTTATAAGCTTTTGCCATTTCTTCTGTAGTGCCTTTACCAAAGATATCATATTCTTTACCATTATCAGGGCATAAAAAGCCACTCATATTTTCTATAATACCCGCAACAGGAATGTGTAATTTTTCAAACATATCTAGCGCTCTTTTACTATCATCTAAAGACACTACTTGAGGAGTACTTACGCACACACCCGCACTCACTGGCACGCTTTGAGCTAAGGTAATTTGTGCATCACCTGTTCCTGGAGGCATATCAAGTAATAATACATCAAGTTCAGGCCAAAGTACATCAGCTAAAAGTTGCTCAATCGCTTTCATAATCATAGAGCCACGCCACATCAAACCTTTACCCTCTTCTATTAGCACACCCATACTCATCATATAAACCCCATGAGATAAAATAGGACGAATTTTTTGACCTACAATTTCAGGTTTGCTTTTACTCTCGCCAAGCATTCTTGGTATATTTGGTCCATAAATATCTGCATCTAAAAGCCCTACTCTTTTGCCCATTTTAGCCAAAGAAATCGCTAAATTTAAAGTTGTAGTACTTTTACCTACCCCTCCTTTACCACTTGAAATCATAAGGAAATTTTTAATTTGTGGAGCGATATTTTTACCACTTCTTGAGTTGCTTTTTTCTTCAGGAATTTTTGGTTGAATGATTTCTAAATTAAGCTCTAAATTTAAATCTTTTAAAGCATTTGCAATATTTAGTCTAAGCTCTTGTGCAATTTGAGCATTAGCTGAAACGATTTCAACTACAATATGTGCTTGATTTTCATTTGATTCAATTTTTTTTACAAAACCAAAACTAACTATATCTTTTTTAAACCCTGGATATATAACTTGTTTTAGTCTTTCTTCAATTTTTTCCTTCAATTTTTCTCCTTATTATTTAAAATGATTAATTCTACTAACATAAATATAAATTTTGGCTTTTATGGTGTATAATATCGTAACATTAATAAGAAATTAAGGTGTAACAAATGTTAGATATTTCCTTGATAATGCTATCTGCGGGAGAATCATCAAGATTTAATGCTCCGGTAAAAAAGCAATTTTTACGACTAGGCGAACAACCTTTATGGCTTTATGCTACTAAAAATTTAAGTTCTTTTTATCCTTTTAAACAAATAGTTGTTACTTCTGGTAATATTTCTTATATGAAAAAATTTGCTCCTGAATATAAATTTGTCCAAGGTGGTGCAACTAGAGCACAATCTTTACTCAATGCTTTAAGTATGGTTGAAAGCGAGTATGTTTTAGTTAGTGATGTTGCAAGAGTTTTGATTTCTAAAAATCTTTTTAACAATATCATAGAAAATCATGACAAAGCTGATTGCATTACACCTGTTTTAAAAGTAAGTGATACTACAATTTATGCTCAAGAAGCTATTGATAGAGATAAAATAAAACTCATACAAACCCCTCAACTTTCACGCACGAGTATGCTAAAAAAAGCTTTAGAGCAAAGCTCAAATTTCACTGATGATAGCACAGCTATACAAGCTATTGGTGGTAAAATTTGGTATGTGCAAGGTGATGAGTTAGCTAAAAAAATTACCTTTAAGGAAGATTTAAAAAGCTTAAATTTACCAAAACCATCTTGGGATATTTTTAATGGAAATGGTTTTGATGTGCATGAATTTGGAGAGCAAAGAGCTTTGCTTTTAGGTGGGGTAAAAGTACATGAAAGCATGGGTTTAAAAGCTCATTCTGATGGAGATGTGCTAGCTCATGCGCTAATTGATGCGCTTTTGGGTGCAGCAGGGCTTGGAGATATTGGCGAACTTTTCCCAGATAATGATATGCAGTATAAAAACGCTGATTCTATGCTTTTATTGCAAAATGCTTATACTTTGGTGCAAAATTATGGTTTTGAGCTTGTAAATGCTGATATTACTATCATAGCCCAAACACCTAAGATGAAAGATTTTAAAGAAGCTATTGTTTTTAATATCGCTAAAACATTAAAAACCACACCAAATAAAATCAATATCAAAGCCACCACCACAGAGCATTTAGGTTTTGTAGGAAGAAAAGAAGGAATTGCGGTTTTAGCAAGTGTAAATTTAAAATATTTTGATTGGATGAAATTATGAAAGTTTTAATAGTAGAAAATGAATTTTATTTAGCCCAAAGTATAGGCTCAAAGCTTAATTCTATAGGTTATGATTGTGATATTATCGCAGATGTTAATGAACTTGCTCATCATGATTACGAGGTTATTTTGCTTTCTACTAGCATGGCTAATTTTGAACATATTATAGAAATTTTTAAGCATAAAATCATTATTTTACTTATATCTTACATAAGCTCAGATACCGTTTTAGCACCATTAAAAGCTGGCGCGAGTGATTATATACAAAAGCCTTTCATGATAGAAGAATTAATGCGTAAAATAAAGCATTTTCAAGAATTTAAAAAAATAAGCATATTAAATCATACTTATCAATCTTATTTAAAACATAAATTTGAAACAGCAAAGCTACCAACTTTTGATTATAAGAAATTTAAATTGCCTTTGATTTTAAAAACTAATAATCAAATTTTTGCTGATCATTTTGTATTTAATTATACCAATGAGCACAATATCGCAAATATCTATATAGATCTTTCACACCAACAAAATTTAGATAAGATTTTTAAGGATAATTCTTTATATTATTTAGTCAATTTTCAAACCTTAAAACCTTTAGAAAAAGAGAAAGTGTTAAATCTTGCTTTAAAAAAAGCTGTTATTATACATACAAGCGCGAATATTGAGCATAGTGAATTTCAAATTTTAGAACTAAATGAAGATGAAAAAAGCTTTGAAAGCAATGGGATTTTAACTATTGATGATTATGTTAAACATATTATCATTAGTTATCAAAATGTCTTTCCTGATACGGATTTATCTAAAAAATTAGGAATTTCAAGAAAGTCTTTATGGGAAAAAAGGAAAAAATATGGCATTACAAAGAAAAAATAGCATTATAATCTCAGAAGAAGAATACGAGGTTTTGTGCTTTATCAAAGAAGGAATTTTTGGTTCTTTTACTAAATTGATGAACCAAAAAGAAAGAGATGAAGTCCTAACTACTGGAATGATCCATAATCAAAAAATTCCTTACACTCTAACCTTTGCACCCGCTAGCACTGAAGAGAATAATACAGTTTTAAAAAATGCAAAAGTTGGCGATAAAATAGATTTTATCTGCAATGATAAAATCATAGGACATATCATCTTAGAAAGTAAATTTGAAAATGATAAAAACAGCAATGATATTTTTAGGCCCAATGCTTGTTTAATCCAAGATTTTGGAAAAACTTGCATTAGCGGGGAATTTGAAATTTATCATAACCATATTAAAGCTATTAAAGAAGATTTTGAAAAAATCAAAAAAAGATTAAACCCTTCTAATATTACCGCTATTGTTTCAAGTTTTGACCCTTTTCACAGAGCACATGAGAGAATTTTAAGATGGGCTATAGAGCAATCTGATCTAGTGATTATTTTCCTTATAGAATCTTATGAAAATAATGGTTTGAGCTTAAAACTTAAAAAACGTTGTTTTGATGTTTTTGCACAAAATTACTTACCATCTTCTAGGGTTTTACTCATACCTTTGCATAATATCAAAATTTTTGCCTCACATTTAAATCCAGTTCTTGAGTGTGCTTTGGCTAAAAGTTTTGACTGCAATAAGCTTTTTGTAGGACAAAATCACGCAGGGCTTGGAATGTATTTTAATCAAAACAGAGCCTTTACTGTGCTTGATGATTTTGCAAAAGATTATAATATAGAAGTAACCATACTTCCTGAATTTGTATTTTGCGATGAATGCAAAATGATAGTAAGCACCAAATCATGCCCGCATGGAGCTCATCATCATATGAAATACCATGGCGATTCTTTAAAAAATTTACTTAGACTTGGTATCATTCCACCAGCAGTTTTTATAAGAAGAGAAATTTCGGCTTTGATTTTATCTGAACTTTTCCCAAATCGCTTTCATAATAAACAAAATATCTATAGCAATCTTTTCCCTACGCATGGTATTTTAGAATATCGAAGCGACAAAGAATTTTACGAGCAACTTATAAAACTCCATCAAATGTCATATATGGTGTAATCATGCAAAAATTATTTTTAACTTTTTTTTATTCAGGTAGTATCAATAAAGCTCCAGGAACCTTTGGCACGATAGCAGCGCTAATCCCTGCTTTTTTTATTTTAAGGTATTTAGGCATAGGAACTTTAATCTTGCTTGCAATTTTACTTTTCTTAGTTTCTATAAAAATCATCGATCAGTATGAAAAACAAACAGGCATACACGATGATAAACATATTGTAATAGATGAGGTTGTAGGGGTATTTTTAGCCTTGGCAATTTGCGGACAAAGTGTTTTTACTTTTTTACTTTCTTTTGTTTTGTTTAGATTTTTTGATATTACAAAACCTTCTATCATAGGTAAAATTGACAAAAAAACCAAAGGTGGTTTAGGTGTAATGCTAGATGATGTTTTAGCGGGGATTTTCGCAGGATTATTTAGTGCTGTGATTTATGGAATTTTGCTTAAATTTGATCTTTTGTGGTTTGATATAAGCATTATGGAAATATTTTAGCT
Source organism: Campylobacter sp. S4:11 (assembly GCF_024723695.1). Taxonomy (NCBI): domain Bacteria; kingdom Pseudomonadati; phylum Campylobacterota; class Epsilonproteobacteria; order Campylobacterales; family Campylobacteraceae; genus Campylobacter; species Campylobacter sp. S4:11. Next base: position 42,178 of record NZ_JANQDC010000004.1, read on the forward strand.
TCATAAATTTGTGAAGCTATTTTCTAATTTTCTTTAGAGCAAAATAACAATAATTCTAATTGTATTTGCTATACGGTTTTAGTCTCTTTTTAAATTTCTTTATGATAAAATCACAAGTTCCAAACAATTTTGAAGAAGTAAGTTTTAGTCTCTTTTTAAATTTCTTTATGATAAAATTTATTATGGGAACACAAAAGATACAAATCAGTTTTAGTCTCTTTTTAAATTTCTTTATGATAAAATTAATTTAGGTAAAACACATCCTTCAAATATGTTTTAGTCTCTTTTTAAATTTCTTTATGATAAAATCTAATAGCTTCTAGTTTTACAAAATTATGAGTTTTAGTCTCTTTTTAAATTTCTTTATGATAAAATAAAAAGAACGACGATATTCATCACATCTGTGTTTTAGTCTCTTTTTAAATTTCTTTATGATAAAATATCATTCCATTTTGGTAGTTTAATATCTCTGTTTTAGTCTCTTTTTAAATTTCTTTATGATAAAATTGTAATTTCTTGGGTATGATAAGCCACCATGTTTTAGTCTCTTTTTAAATTTCTTTATGATAAAATGATTTGTTCCATTTGATTAAAAGCATTGATGTTTTAGTCTCTTTTTAAATTTCTTTATGATAAAATTAATAAATTAACTTTTAAAGCTTCTAATATAGTTTTAGTCTCTTTTTAAATTTCTTTATGATAAAATAAAAGGTTTATAATGGCTTATGCAAAAGATGTTTTAGTCTCTTTTTAAATTTCTTTATGATAAAATAGACTTTTATCCAACAAAGAAAACTAGGTGTTTTTCTATAGAAAAAAACCTAGAATATGCTATAATTCTTGCTAAAGAAATTTAAAAAGAGACTAAAATAAGTGGTTTTTGGTCATCCACGCAGGGTTACAATCCCTTTAAAACCATTAAAATTCAAATAAACTAGGTTGTATCAACTTAGTTTTTTTCTTTTCTTTGTTTATTTTTTCATTGCCATATTTAAAATCTTTACTTTTTTCATCATATTCAAATAAAACTAGATTTTTATCATCATTTATTTTTTCATTAAAAGAAACCCCCGCCTAAAAGAATTTGCATATTATCAAATTGTTTTTCTGTTATGGTTAAAACTCTTATATTTCCATAAGGTGGTAAAATTTTCTCTATCGATTTTATCGTTGTTTTTGCCGAAGCTGATCCTTTGCAAATTTTTACATATACACTAAATTGCATCATAAAAAATCCAAGCTTTATCAATGAGTTTCTAAATTTATTTGCGTTTTTTTGATCCTTTTTACTTTTGGTGGGCATATCAAACATCAATAAAACTCTCATAAATTTATCTTCTATCATATAAATTTACCATCATCAGCTCATCATCTTCTAATAAAGCATTTTTAAAATTTTGCACGTAAAAATTTATAGCTCTATTTAAAGGATAAGATTTATTTTCAAAAACCACTTCTTCTTGCAAAATACTAATTAATTTTTGCTTTGTTTCCTTGTCTAAAAATTCACTATCTTTTGTATCTTTTAGCTTAAATACACACAAATCAATCAACGGTCTAAAAACTTCTATCAAATCATCGCAAAGATTAAAGTCATTGTAAATATTATCATGTTTTATACCTTGCCATGGCAAAAGCCCACTTATACAAACTGCCCTAACGATAAGCGACCTTATAATAGCATAACCATAGTTTAATCCTGAGTTTATAAAACATATATCATTTCTTGTAAAATCTTTACCAAATAACGTTTTAAAATATAAAGCAGCTGCAGTTGATTCTAAGTTTTTAGAGTCGTTTAAATTTACATTTTTAACCATATTTAAAAGTTCTTTGGCTTCTTTAGAATGATTGGTAATTTTTAAAATATAAGCTTGATTTGAAATTTTGTTTTTAATAATCTTTTGCCATAAAATCGCTTTTCTTTGCAGACTTACTGCGATTTGTTTTTTAGCTACTTTTGCACTTATAAAATGTCCTAAAAATGGAGAAAAAATTCCATTTATATTGTGAGATTCATCACAAGTTAAAAGTATAATTTTATATTTAGCCAAAGCACTAAGCAAGCTTGAAGTAATACTTGCTTGTAAAGATTCTAATATAATAAAATTAATATCTTTTAGAAAAATTCTAACCTCTTTATCATCTTGTTTTATTACAAGATGATTTAATTCAAGGCTTAGTTTTGCTTGATTTGCGATCAATGCGCTTTTAAAGGCTTCATCGTAAGCCATATTTTTTACTTGTCTTCAAAGATATATTTTCTCTTGGTTGAAAATCTGCTTTTATTTTATCCCCAAGAGGGGTTATAATGTATTTTTCAAATACTTTTAAATTTTGGATTCCTAAACTTTCAACCTTGACACTTCCTTCTTTTGCATTAGAAAATAATAATTTTTGGTTAGATGTTAAATTTTCAAATTTATTATCGTGTTTTTCAACACAAATACTAGAGGTGCTAATACTAAAATCGTTATAATAAGCAAATTCAGGCTCTTGCATATTTTTTTTCTGCAACAAAATCAAATCATTTTTATATAAAGAAAAACAAAATTCATAACTTTCATCTATTGTTTGCCATTGTTTTGGATTGTTATTTTTATCTTTACCAGTGATCACTATTTTATTTGGCAAAATTCCTAAGGCAAAATCCATAGCATAAATAGGTATAGCATAAAATTTGTTTTGCTTTTTAAAGATATCAACCCTTACTATAGTATCATTTTCAACATATTTTGTGCCTATTTTTCTAACTCTTCCACAGCTTAGCGCTATTTGTAAGCCTTCTTTAGAATTGTAGCTACATTTATCGATAATTTTATTTTCAGAATGAAAAGTATCTTTATGTAAAGCTCTTCTTGCTCTTTTTCTAGGTGGTTTTGAAACAAATATTTCATCGATTTTACTTAAAATTTTTTCCCTAAAGCTTTTAAAAGGTTCAAAAAATTTAACTTGATGTTTATAATTATCACTTGTAAGCTCTTTAGCATAAAATCTTGCTTTTAGAAGCTCTTGATTTTTCCTAAAATCTGAAAAAGCTTTTATGATAGAATTTGTGCTGTATGCAACTATAATCGCATCAAGTGCGTGGTGAAGATGATTATTTCTATCTTTTTTATCAAAACCCCAAGTATGTCTTAAAACTGATGTAAGCATACCGCTGATGGTTTGAACATGAATTTTGCTTCCTTTTTCCCCACTTTTTAAATTTGCATTTTCATTTTCACTTAAAGGTAAAAAATTTAAATACTCTTTTGTATATTTAGCTATTAAAGTTGCGATATATCTTGTGTCGTTTAAATTTCTACTGATGAAATCTTCTTGTTGTTTGTCTTTGAAATTTTCATCTAAAATTTTATTTTTCTTTTTATAAGGAAGATTTTGAGCTAGTGTTTGAATTTTACTCCATTTTTCTATGTTTTTTCCAAAAGCTTCAAAAGGTGTTTTGTTAAGTTTCTCTTGATTTTCTTTGGTAAAAACCAAAACCTTGTTTATGAATGAATCATCAAAACTTCTTGAGTAAGGATATATATGATCAACTTCTAAGGCTTTTTCATCTTTTAAATGTTCTATGGATATTTTATTGCCACTATAAATACAAATTTCTTTTTGTTCTTTCCATAGTTTTAATTTTAAAATATTTTTAGCACTTGCCTTAAGTCCTATGTTTTCACACTCCTTTAAAGCCCAAGCATTAACCGCTTGATTTTCTTTTTGTTCTTTTTCTATTTTTTCTCTTGCTTTCTTGCTAAGCCCCACATCTCTTGCCAATTCTAAATGAATTTTATGCACTTTGCCATATTTTTTAAGCAAAGCATTTAAGACCTTTCTATACTCACTTATAGCTCTATTTACAACAGGATTACTAAGCTCGTGCGCAAATATACTATCACAGAAAGCTGGAAGGAAATCTTTTTTTTCATCAACTGTTTTTGGTTTTAAATTTGCAATTTCACATGCTTCATCGTATCTTTTTCCCTCTCTCATCAAAGGAAGGATCATGCCAAGTGCTTTGAAACTAAGATTGATATAATCATTAAATTCAATTTCAAGTAAATTATTGATTTGCTCATTGCTTAAATTGTATTTTTCTAAAACAGTTTTAAGTTTAACATTATCTTTTATTAAGGTAATATGCGTAGATATTTGATCCAACTCTTGTCTACTAAGAGAATGCACTCCTAAAGCTTTTTTAAATTCTACTAACTTTCTAAAGTCAATTAATTTTGCATTTTCAGCGTTTTCTTTATCGTATTTAAGACTTTTAAAACTAATACTTTCATGCAAATTGATACAAGATCTAAATTTTTTATATGTGATACTTCCTTTATCTAAAATGAGATTTAAAACTTCATTTATTGTTTGAGTTGGTACAATCTCTCCGCTTATTTTTTCCAAGCTTTTTATTTCGTTGATAATCTTAGTTAAAGCCACAAACTCCCAAGCGCTATATGAATTTTTGCAAGCTCGCTTTTCTTCCTCAAAAAAAGTACAAGCTCCCACTAAATGTGAAAAATCTTTTAAAGGTCTTTGAAAAAATGCGACTTTAAGAATTTCATTTATAAAATCTTCACTATAGTTATAGCCAAATTCTTTTTGTTTTTCTAAGATAAGCTTTAGTTCTTTTTCTAAGTCACTTGACAAAACACAATTATTATAATTATCTTTAGTATTGCGGATCTTGATGAAATTTTTAGTATTTTTTTTATATTTTTGGAAAAATTCTTTATAAAAATATTCTCCAACGCTTTGATAGTTTTCTAATTTTAAAGCATTATTTTTTAAAGCACTTAAAATTTTTCCTTTTTTGGCGTCGTTTGATTTTTTTTCGTTTTTGTTCATGTAGCCACGATGTTTTGCTATATGCAAAATCACTCTTGCTAGGTCTTTTGTTTCTAAATTTTGAGTCAATGCTTTATATCTTAACTCATAAACGCTTGCTAAGCTCCCTTCATAAGCCTTAGGTAGTTCTCCATCGGCTGCTACATAATCTTTGTAGTTTAGTTTTAATTCTTTTGCAAGAATACGCTTGATCGCAATTAATCTTGCTTTTCTTCTTTTTAAACGTCTTCTAGAACTTCTTGCATTGCGTCTAGGCAAGGCTAAAGATTCCTTATTTTTCGGATTTTCAGCTTTTGTAAATATCCTAACTCCGCAATCTTTTAACTCATCGTTTTCTACAAAAGCCCAGCCTATAGAATTAATTCCTATATCAAAACCTAATATCCTCATAATATTACTCTTTGTTGATTTAACTGTTATAGTTAAAATTATATAAAATTTTTATACATCTTATATTAAATTTATATAATAAAATTTCTAAAACAGATTTTAAAAAGCCACCGAGTATGATGGCCTTACTCTTGAAAAAAGATTAAAATAAGAAATTAATTTCAAGCTACCACTTAATAGTAAAATAATTTTACAAAACTTAATTTTTAACTCCTGCTATTTAAAAACATCAAACTTTAGCATTATTTTATAAATCCACTTGCAAGAACCAAATCTTTATCGTAAAATACTGCCATTTGTCCGCTAGCAAGCCCATAAACAGGCTCTTGTAAGATGATTTTTGCACTTTTATCTTCATTAATCAAAACTTTACACGGGGTTGATCTTGACCTATAGCGTATTTTTACTTCACAATCTAATTCTTTAGCATCGATAAATAAATTAATATTATCAAGATTAAATTCACTTATCTTAAGCTCTTCTTTTTTACCTACTATGATTTCATTTTTCTTAGGATCAATTTTTAATACAAAATGTGGCTCATGAGCCCCACGTACCTCAAAACCTCTTCTTTTACCTATGGTATAATGCATATAACCTTCGTGTTTTCCTACTTCTTTACCGCTACTATCTCTTACAATACCTGGAATTTTAGTATCCATAAACTGATCTAAAACTTGCACATAAGTATCTTCCACAAAACAAATTTCAGAACTTTCCTTTTGTGTTGCAAAAGATTTTAAAACATCGATTGTAGAAGCAAATTTTTTCACATCTTCTTTTTTCATCTCTCCAAGAGGGAAAATCAAATATTCCAAAGCCTCTTTATCTGCATTTGCTAAAAAATAACTTTGATCCTTGCTCTCATCAACCGCAGTTTTAATCAAACAATTTTCTATCCTTGCATAATGACCTGTGGCTAATTTCTCACAACCCAAACTCTTAGCAAATTCCAAAAGCTTACCAAGCTTGATAAAGCGATTACACAAAGCACAAGGATTTGGCGTCTTTCCTTCTTTATAGGTATTAACAAAAGGCATATAAACTTGATTTTTAAAATCTTCTTGTAAGTCTAAAATATGGTATTTAATGTCTAAAAATTTAGCAACTTTTTCAACTTTTTGTATATTTTCTTCATGATAATTAGCTTTTCCATGAAGCTTCATATAACAACCTATGATCTCATGTCCTGCTTGTTTTAATTTATAAGCAGTTACAGTACTATCCACACCCCCACTCATTGCAACAAGAATTTTCATCTTTTTCCTTTATCATTCTTATAATTTCATCTAAATCATCACTTATACTATACTTTAACTCATCATTTTTAGATATAGTTCCAAGTCCTAGTAAAGAAGTTTTGATAAATTCATCAAGAGGTTGCCAAAATTTTTGCCCAACTAAAATAATAGGAACATCTTTTTTAAAACTAAGTTGTTTAAGAGTAAGAATTTCAAAAAATTCATCTAATGTTCCAAAGCCGCCTGGGAAAATCACAAAAGCTAAACTCTTTTGAATAAGAGCCATTTTGCGAATGGCTAAGCTCTTAAAAGTGATATTATACTCTAAAAAATCATTTGCTTTTTGCTCAAATGGTAAATGTATATTAAATCCAAGAGATTTCAAGTGCGAAGTTTGACTTTGCATAGCCCCGTAATTTGCAGCTTGCATAATGCCACCGCCACCGCCACTGATGATACTATAACCAAGATCTGCTAACTTTTGAGCTAATTTTGAAGCCAAAATACAATACTCATTATCTTCTTTTAAGCGTGCAGAACCAAAAAAAGTTATGCCTTTTTGAATTTTTTCTAATTCTTTAAGATAGGTAATATCTTCAATGATATATTCTTTCATCTTAGTTGTTCTAATCTTTCTTTTTTAGAGCCTATCTCAGTAATTTGCACTCCAAAGTTTCCATCTACGATAACTACTTCTCCATAAGCGATTTTTTTATCGCCTATTAAAATTTCTAAAGGATCATTTGCTAATTGATCAAGCTCGATAACCGAACCTATATCCATAGTTAAAACATCTTTTAAAAGCATTTTTTTACTACCTATACGCACTCTTATAGGCAAACGCACATCCATGATCAAACCGATATTTCTTAGCTCTTCTACATTAGCTAAGGCTTTGTGATCTTGCGTATGATCTTCATTTGTTGCTACGATTTCTTCTAAGTCAGTTTTAGTTAAAATCTTATAAATTTTCTCATCAAATACTAAAGAAATTTTTTCTTCTAAATCAGCTATTTTTACATTGTATAAATATAGTTTATGAAAACCACCAAGTTCTAAGCTATCTGCAACAAATTCACAATTTTCTAAACTAAATTCCATTTTTGGAATTTCTTTTTGCGCGCCTAAGGTTGTAGAAAATGCTGAGATGATATTTTGTATAGCTTCTTTGGCTGCATCCATTTCATCTTCATTTAGCTCACTGTTTTTGGAGATTTCTTCTTCTCCCATCATCCACTCACCAATTGCACTCATTAAAACTGCACTGGCTAGGATTTTAATTTTCATTTCATTATTAACACTAAAAGTAGCACTAACTAATGGTGGAATCATAGAATCTTGAGAATTTACATCATACTCATAATACTCACTAAATTCAGCACTTTTTCCTGTTAAACCTTCTATTGTACTTACACATTCATTGACGAATATGCCTAAAAAATCATTGATCATCGTCTTCCTCTTCTAGTTCTTCATTATCATCATACGAATTTGCTTTTGCTCTTCTTTCATCTTCATATTTTTCAAGCATTTCTTTAATCTCATCTTTATCTGTTTTGATAAGTTCTAAGATTTTAATCGACTTTCTAAATCTATGAAGCCCCACTTGAGCTAAGAATACTTCTTTTTTATCAATAGCCACTATAGCTTTATCATCTGCGCTTCTATCAAGTTTTAAAATATCTCCTTGTTTTAAATCTAAAAATTCATTCACATTGATAAAAGTCTTACCAAGCATAGCTTCATAAATTACCTCAGCACGACCGATCAAGGTTTTAAGTTCTTTATTTCTTGACTTTTTAGCCGAAGTTTCACCCATCATAATATCACGATTTGCCAAACGACTCAAAATACTTTCCAAATGCACAACCGGATAGCAAATATTTACCATACCACTTGAATTTCCGATGATAATCTCCATTACCACCATAATAACAATCTCATTTTGTGAAACAATTTGCACAACATTTGGACTTGATTCTTTCGCTTCTACACTTGGATAAATTTCAGTAACATTCATCCAGCTTTCTTTAAGCCTTTGCATAATAATACGCAAAATAGAATCAAGCAAATTAAGCTCGATTTCTGTAAGCTCTCTTAAGGTATCAAAACTCTCCCCTTGACCACCTAAAAGTCTATCTATCATAGGGAAAGCAATGCTTGGATTAATCTCTAAAACGCAGTTTCCATCTAAAGGCTTAATCGAAAAAACGTTAAAGCTTGTTGGCGAAGGTAAAGACATCAAAAACTCACCATAAGTCATTTGATCTACTGAGTGAAGTTTAATCTCAACTATACTTCTCATCATAGATGAAATTTGTGAAGCAAGATTTCTTGCTAATTTATCATGAATCCCTTTAATAGAACGAAGCTGTTCTTTAGAAACCCTATTTGGTCGCTTAAAATCATATACTACTATATCTCTTTTATCTTCTATTTCTTCTAGTTTTGATGTAGCTGTACTCTCATCGCTATCATCATCAACAACTTCTAAAAGAGCATCAATTTCTTCTTGGGAAAGTATCTCAGCCATTAAACTAGCCTTTCTCTAATCTTCTTAAGCAAACGCTTATGAATTTGTGAAATTCTTGACTCGCTAATCTCTAAAATCTCTGCGATTTCTTTTAAATTTAATTCTTCATAATAATAAAGCTGTATTACAAGCTTTTCTCTTTCTTTAAATTCTTCCAAAACTGCGTTGATTTTTTCTATTAATTCTTCTTTTTCTATTTGTTCTATGATATTGCTATCATTAAAGCAATTTAGCTGTTCATCCAAAGGCATAACAAGCGATATAGCATGAGCTGCTCTTGCTTCTTTTACCTTTTCTACTTCTAAATTTAGTCTTTGTGCTAAATATTCATCATCAGGTTCTTTTTCATTTTCTTGATAAAACTCATCTATAATAGCATCAATATCTTTGATAATTTTTCTATTGCTTCTACTCATTACATCAAGGCTTCTTAGATAATCAAGCATAGCTCCATTAACTCTTTTTCTTGCAAAGCCCCAGAAATTATCATTTTGTTCTTTATCATAACGGCGTGAGAGTTTGATCATTTCCTCTACGCCAATACTAATTAAATCATTTACATCAATGCTAGCAGGCAAACGTTCTTTAAGTCTAAAAGCCATAGCTCTTAATGCTGGCATATAAGAGATGACTAAGTCATCTTGTTCTTTTTTTAGCGTAGAAGCATAAGCATTATGCGGCTGCATGTTTTACTTTTCTTTTTGAAGAGCTTTCAAGCTTTTTAAGGTCTTCGCGCTCTTCTTGAAGTTTTTCAAGTAAGTAATCCATTTTCTTTTCTCTTGCAGCTAATTCTGCTATAAAACTATTATTTTCATTTTCATATTTTTCTTTATTAAAGCTTCTACCGCTAATTTTATTTGCATCTACAAAAATCATAATTACTATATGGATTAACACATAAAATACAAAAGTAATCAAACAAGTATATACAACTATCTCTACTGCATCTTCTATATTAACTATGGTAAACATTAATCCTATAAAAAAACCACAAACAGTAAAAAAAGCAACAAAATTTTCTGGTCTCATCTTTTTCCCTCAATCTAAAAACGATCCAAAAGCTTTTTGAAAAAACTCATAATACTTTTATCTCCCACATTATTAAGCACTTTTTGTTCCAACCTATACAAAAGCTTAGAAGCTATGGTTTTTAGCTCATCACTTGCATTTGTATCATCATCACTAAATAAAGTTCTTTTTTTAATACTAGAACTAATATCTTTACTTTGACCTAAAAATCCTAAAAATTCTAAATTTAAATTATGCTTAATGTTGATATCTGCTACTTTTTTAATGTTATCAAAAATTCTCAAAGCTTCATTTTCATTTTTAACAACATTAAACACCATCAATAAATTCTCTTTAGTTTTTGAAGTGGTTTTTATAGTAGCATAAGCATCAGTAATCGCGGCAGGATCAGGCACAGTGATGACAATAACCTCATCAGACATTTCTAAGAAATTTCCTATATTGCCACCTATACCTGCTCCTGTATCAATGATTAAAAAGTCTAAATCATCTAAAATACTTGTTTGATTTAAAAATCTCTCATAAATATTTTTATCATTGTATTTTAAAATTTCATCGCCACTTTCGCCTGGGATAAGCCATAAATTTGGCTTTACTTCTATTAAAATATCCTCTAATGAGCACTCACCTTTTAAAACATGCAAAAGGTTTTTTTCCACACGCACATTTAAAATCACATCTAAATTTGCAAGCCCTATATCTGCATCAAAAAGCCCTACTTTATAACCATTTTTAGCTAGGATGTTGCCCAAATTTGCGCTAAAAGTACTTTTTCCAACCCCACCTTTACCGCTAGTAACTGCGATAAAATGAGTATGTTTTACATTTGAGTTTTCATTTTTTACTAGATCTTTTAATTTTTCTGCTTGATTACTCATTTTCATCCCTTCTAAAACCTTCTAACACACAACGCACTAAAAAGTCACTACTAGCCACTTCTATATCATCAGGCACTTCTTGACCTATGGAAAAAAAGCTCATCGGAGTGCTAGTTTCATAAAGTAAAGAAAACACATTTCCAAATACTTTTGTTTCATCAAATTTGGTAATGATTAAAGTGTCTATATTTAAAAATGAAAAATTATTATAAGTTTCTAATAAATCTTCATATTTTGTATTTGCTGAAAGTACCAAATTTACATCAATTTGCGCATTAGAATGCGATAAAAATTCTTTTGTTTTTTCAAGTTTTGCTTTATCATACTGTGAATTTCCGGTTGTATCTACTAAAATAACCTCACAAGTATTTAAACTTCTAATCGCATCATCTAAGTCATTTGGCTCTATACTATCAATAATAGGAAGTTTCATCATCTTAGCATATTGGAAAAGTTGCTCTACTGCGCCTATTCTATAAGTATCAAGAGTTATAATACCGGTTTTATAGCGTCTATCTCCATAAGCATAGCGAAAAGCAAGTTTAGCTAAAGTAGTAGTTTTACCCACTCCTGTTGGGCCTACTAACATCATGATTTTTTGCTTTTTAATTTCACTTTCTAAACGACATGGAAGCATATTACGCAAAAGTGAGTAAAAATACCTTTGCACTGCTTCTTGATTTGCTTTCATAGTGCTTGGCATATTTTCAATAGTCGCTTTCATAATCGCTTCTAAATGCGCTTCTTGCATGCCACTTGCCTTAGCTTGCTTATAAATACTTGCAAACTCAGGTGGTATAGCTAATTCTTTGCGTAAATCTGCCTTATCATCCCACATCATATCCACAAGCAAATTCATTTTATCATTAAGCTTATTCATTTGCTTTTCAAAGGCTTCAATTTTTTTATCATAATTTGGATTTGGCATAGAAAAATCTTGATAATTTGAAACCTTACTAATTTCTGAACTAACCTGAGAAAGTTTATTTTTTAAATTTAAAAAATTATCATCTTTTTTGCTTGTATTTAAATAAGGATTAATAGGTTTTTGCTTAGCTTTTGAAGAAAAATCAAGCACTACATCCTCTTCTTTTTTTTCATCTTCAAATTTTGGAGCTTGAATTTTAGCCTCAGGAAAACTTGCTGTATTTGGTTTTTTCTTTGGTGGCATAGGTAAATTGTTTTGCTTTAAATGCTCTTCATAATCAGCTTCTTCAATCGCTACTATAACCTCATATAAAGGTTTTTGATTGATGGTTTTTGGACGAATTTGCTTATTAGTTACTATCAAAGCTTTATCGCCATAATCTTGCTTAACCTTAGGTATAATCTCATCTGTGCTTTCAACTGTAAAAGTATGAATCAATTGTCCCATATTTTTCCTTATCTTAACAAGCCCAAAGGCAAAGTTACGCTAATTCTATCATTTACCCCCACATGAGGCACTGTGCAATACTCATCTTTACGCGCTTTTTTTGAAAAATACAACAAATCCAAATCAAGCGTTCTAGGAGCATTTTTAAAAGTTCTTTTTCTTTTGAATTTAAACTCATAAAAAAACAAAACTTTTAAAAGCGCTCTTGCATGCAAACTTGTGCTTACAACCATCACTGCATTAGTAAAGTCTTTTTGCTCTTCAAAACCAAAAGCTTTATTAATCAAAAATGGCGATGTTTGCAATACTTGCAAGCGTTTATCTTGCATTAAAAGCCTAAATAAACTCCGAAAGCGTTTTTTCTCATCTTCTATATTGCTTCCAAGTCCTATAATGGCTATGTATTTTCCTTTTTTATCTGCCTTTGAATAAAAAGGAAAAAAACGAATTTTTTCTAACCTTCTAGCCCCTTTAATCAGCAAATTATAATACCACTGCCTTTTCTTTATCAAGATAGATCATGTCTTCTATCCTAATACCAAGTTTATCTTTGATATAAATTCCAGGTTCAATGGTAAATACCATACCTTCTTTTAACTCATAATCACTTCTTGGACTAATGTTTGGCAACTCATGTATATCAAGCCCTACTCCATGTCCTAAGCTGTGAATAAATTCTTTTTCAAAACCTGCGTTTTTAATCACTTCTCTTGCGATAAAATCAAGCTCACTTGCCATCATACCAACACGTGCTTTTTCAATAGCTTGAAGCTGGGCTTGCTTAACTACTTCATAAATTTGTGCCGTTTCTTTGTCTTTAAAATTTGGCTTATTTTTATCAAAGACTATACCATTCTCATCAAAACAAGCCGTTCTTGTGCGATCAGAACAATACCTTTGAAAAACCACACCCGCATCAACTAATAACAAATCTCCATATTCTAAACATTTATCACTAGGTAAAGCATGTGCTTTAGCCGCATTTTCATTAATAGCTACAATAGGTGAAAAAGAAAGTCCTAAAGCACCTTTTTTTTGAAAAATTTCACATGCTTTAAAATGTAATTCTTTTTCGCTTTTTCCATAGCCTTCTTGGCTGATAAATTTAGCAAATTCTTCAAAGCATTCTTTACCAAAATTTACAGCCTTTTGCAAAAGTTGTAATTCCTTGGCATTTTTTATAATGCGTTTGTTTTTACTCAAGTCTAATTTTTCTTCAAAAACGATATTTGCACTTTTACTAAGTTCTTTAAATTCAAAATAACTAAAGTCTTTTGGATCAAAACACACCCTATCAATCCCTGCTTTTTCTAAAAGCTCTCTAGCGCTAGCAAAAAGATCTTGTGCTAAAACTACCTTAGCATTTTTTATCATTTCGCTAGCTTCAAAGCTATATCTTGCATCGGTGATGAAAAATGCTTCGTCTTCAAGCTTTAAAAATAAAGCATTATCGCAAGAATAGCCACACTCATAAAAAAGTGCATTTTCGTTTTTTAAGATAAAATTCATTGATTTGCTTGTTGTGCTTTTGCTTGAGCTGCTTTATATGCATTGATTTGATCAAAAATTTGGAAAAGCCCCATTAAAGCCATATGATAACCAAAAGGACCAAAACCCACCACACTACCTGCACAAACTGGTGCTATCATGCTTTTTTGTCTGAATTCTTCTCTTCTATAAGTGTTACTAATATGCACTTCAATCACAGGCATATTAATTGCTGCAATCGCATCGCGGATTGCTATAGAAGTGTGTGCATAAGCAGCTGCATTAATAATCACTCCATCTACACTACCTAAGCATTCTTGAATTTTATCAACTAACTCACCTTCAAAATTGCTTTGAAAAAACTCAATCTCTACATTAGCTTGTTTTGCAGCTTGTTTCATTTGCTCATGGATATCTTCCATTTTCATATTGCCATAAATATGAGTTTCTCTCACACCAAGCATATTGATGTTTGGTCCTTGTATCACCATAACTTTCATAATCTAACCTTTATTTAGTAAAATTTACTATATTATAGCATTTTAAAGCTAAATTTTAGCTACAATTTCCCTTTTTAAAGGAGGTAAAATGTTTATAATAGCACCCAAGATCATCTTAACTTGTGATGATGATTTTAATATTTTAGAAGACAAAGCAGTTCTTTTTGATGATAATATTTTAGAAATTAATAGCTTAGAAAATTTACAAAAATCCTACCCACAAGCTAAGCTTATACCAACTCCAAAAGATACTTTACTTTTACCTACTTTTATCAACCCGCACACGCATTTAGAATTTAGTGCAAATAATGGAAATTTAGTCTTTGGAGACTTTTTAAAATGGCTTGATAGCGTTTTTAATAACCGCGAGCAATTAAACGAAAAAGCCAAAGAAAAATTAATCTCGCAAAATATCCATAAAATGCTAAAAAGTGGCACTGCTACCATAGGAGAAATTTCAAGCTTTGGGAGTGATTTAAACCCTTGTGTCAATTCACAAGCTAGAGTAGTATTTTTCAATGAAATTTTAGGTTCAAATGCAAATTTTATCCAAACTAAAAAAGAGGAATTTTTAACTCGTTATGAAAAAAGCATGCATTTTAAAACTTCTAAATTTATCCCTGCTATTTCAGTACATGCACCCTACTCAACCCACCCAGAACTTACTAAATTTGCTATAAAACTTGCTAGAGAAAATGATCATTTACTAAGCACACATTTTCTTGAAAGCAATCATGAAAACAACTGGCTAAGGTTTAAAAAAGGTGGTTTTAAAAAGAGCTTGGCTAAATTTAACAAAAACCCTATGCCATTTTACACTCCACAAAGCTTTTTAGAGCTTTTTAAAGATCAAAGGACTTTATTTACTCATTGTGTATATTTTAAAGAATGGAATTTACTAGATAAAAATTTACACTCGATCACGCATTGTGCTTTTTCAAACAGACTTTTGAGTAAAAATACTTTTAAATTAAAATCTGCTTTAAAAAATGGTGTTAATATCCATCTAGGAACTGATGGCTTAAGCTCAAATACTTCTTTAAGTATGCTTGATGAAATGAGAGCGAATTTACTTATACATGATGATTTAGAGTTAGAAAATTTTGCTAAAATATTGCTTTTAATGGCAACAAACAAAGCCGCAAAAGCTTTAAATTTAAACCTAGGTCAAATTCAAAAAGGCAAAATAGCAGATTTTAGTCTTTTTGCTTTACCAAATAGTGTAAATTTAAAACAACTTCCTTTGCAATTTATCTTACAAAGCAAAGAAGTGTTAAAACTTTTTATAGAAGGAAAAGAATGCAAATTATAAAATCATTTTTTAAAGGAATTGGAAAAATCATTTCTTATATCAACACTTATTTTAAAACCTTTGTGTTTTTATTTATCGTGTTTTTGATCCTTACTCCAAGTGGGGATAATGCCAAACTTTCTAATGCAAACTTAGCACAAATTAATCTTAAAGGTGAAATTAGCGATGCGAGTAATCTTTTAGAACAAATTTACAAAGTCAAAGATGATAAAGCTATAAAAGGGGTTTTGCTTTTTATAGATAGCCCTGGTGGGGCTTTTGCACCAAGCATGGAAATAGCTTTAGCTATACAAGATCTTAAAGCTAAAAAGCCTGTGGTAGTGTATGCAGGTGGAACTATAGCAAGTGGAAGCTACCTAAGTGCAGTGGGAGCTGATATGATCATCGCTAATCCTGCTAGCTTTGTAGGATCTATTGGGGTAATCATGCAAGGCTTTGAAGTAAGTGAGCTTGCACAAAAACTTGGTATAAATGAGCAAACTATCAAAGCAGGAAGTTATAAAGAAGCAGGAACTTTTATGCGTAAATGGAACACAGAAGAAAAAGACTTTTTACAAAATTTAGCTAATCAAAGCTATGAACTTTTCACACAATTTGTCGCTAAAAATCGCAAGCTAAACTTAAACCAAACAAGCTCATGGGCTGATGCGAAAGTGTTTTTAGCAAATGAGGCTTTAAAATTAAAACTCATTGATAAAATAGGCAATTACGAGCAAGCCAAAAAAGAGTTAGAAAAACTAGCCAAAGTGCAAAACCCTATCTGGCAAAAAGAAGATGCTATAGATAAGTTTTTAAAACGATTAGAAGAGCAAAGTGCTAGCTTTTTTGCTAACACTTTAGCACGATTTTTCACACAAGTAAGCTCACAAAAAATCTACTAAGATTTAATAATCTCATAAAACCCATAAGTATCATTTTCTAAAAAGCCTTTGTATAAAGGCTTTAGCTTTAAATCTAACTTAATATTTTCAAAGGTATTTAAATTTGAGTTTGAAAAAATTAAAAGCATATCTAGCTCATCTTTAAAGGCTTTTAAAAAATTCTCCCCGCCCTCATACATAATAAACTTTGCTTCACTAGGAATGCTTGTAAAAATTTCTCTTTTGGGCACGCTAAATAAAGGAATGTTTGAATCAAAACTTTCTAAATTTTGACGGCTTAGTATGCATAAATTTGGCGCTTTAGTTTGAGCTAGCCTTGCATCTAAAATAGGCCTATCATGTCTTATAGTTTCTCCACCTACTACAAGTAAATCAAGCTTTGAGCGTAATGCATGGGCATAGGTTCTACTTGCTTTAGAACTTACGATTTTACCATAAGCAGAGCCGTTTAAAGAAAGGGCTAGTTTAAAAAATTTAAAGCTTGATTTTTGCCATTTTAAAAAAGGTTTTAAAAGCTCTTTGGCTCTTTGCTCACAAATTCCCATGTGAACTTTTATGCCTTGATCTTTTAAAAACTCTGCTCCACCACTTGCAAGCTTGTGCTCATCTTTAGTAGCAATAAAAACTTCACTAAAACCAAGCGTGCTAAAAAGTTTCGCACAAGGTGGGGTTTTACCCTGATGATTGCAAGGTTCTAAACTCACATAAGCACTAGCACCTTTTAGCAAGCCTTGATGATTTTTACAGATAAACTCATGCAAATCATTTGCATTTTGTGGCAAATCTAAATTTGGATTAAGCACTTTTAAGGCTTTGCTTACTGCTTCAAGTTCTGCATGAGCCTTGCCTGCTTCTTTGTGTGCTTCTATGCTTAAAATTTTACCATTTTTATCTAAAATCACACAACCTACGGCTGGATTTGGGTAGGTTAAAAGCTGATATTTCCAAGCTTTATCTATAGCTAAATTCATATAAAATTCGTGATTCATATTACTTCCTAAAAAGGTAAAGGTGCAAAAAACACCTTAAGCTTTACATGTTCATCGCAAGCTTTTAAAAAACCTTGTGCTAAAAACTTAATATCTTTAGTTTTTAACTTCTCTCTTAAGTCAAAAGTTCTCTCACATAGAGGATAAATAAGATAAATTTCCTTTATCTCGTATTTATTTGCATAAGCAAACATTTGGTATAAATCGCCTTGCGATATGCCATGCTTTTTCTCATCTTCACTATCATCTGGAATTTTCCATTTGGTATCTAAGATCATTTTATTTTCTATATATAAATCAGGCTTTAACATAAAACATTTTTCATCATTTTTTGAAATTAGATATTTTCCACTACTTTGGGTTTTTATATTTTTGCTAGGATTAGCAAGTTTAAACATATAAGCCACATAGTTTTCAAAAAGTTTTTCCATAGGAAAAAGTAAAGCAAAGGCTTCGTTTTTACCTTTATATGGAGCAAAGCTTTGATTTTGCAAAAATATCTTACACCAAGAAAGTATATTTTCATAATAATCAAAATGTCTTGAAATTTTAAAACTAAAATCTTTTTCGTAATTTGTAGAAAATTCTACCTCATCAAGCATTTGTATGGCTTTTATAATTCTAAATTTATTTATAAAAGTTTTTGATTTTAAAAAATTTAGCGTTGATTTTATCAAGCGATTTGGAGCTATGTCTAAAACAAACTCATCGCTACTTGTGAAAAATCTTTCTTTGTGTATTAAATTTGATTTTATATGCTCATTGAATAGTAATTTTCCTTTTAAAAAAGTTCTATTTTCCTCACTACTTACATAAGATCTCATCAAACCTTTTTTATACACACTATCAAATTCATCTAAAAACATCGTGATAAATACTTCAAACAAAGGCATTTTAGCAATTTGTAAAGATGAAATTTGAGATTTTTTAAAGGGGGAATTTTTTAAGGTTTTTAACATGTTGATCAAAAGATTTCTAGGATCATTTTTAAGATCATCTTCGCTAAAATCATCATTTTTAAAGATATTATCTAGTTTATAACATTTTTTTAATTTTTCTTTATCGTATTTTGAGGATTTATCTTCTTTTTTATAGCTATCCAAATTCGTACATTTTGGCAAGATTTCTAAAACACCGTTTTTAGTCTGTATAATGCCGACATAATTTTTAGCCTTTAAGGCATTTTTATTTTTAAAACCTAGAAGACTTTCATTATTTTTTGCAAAGTCTTCTAGCTCTTTATAAAATCTTTCAGCCTTTTCTTTGAAGTTTTCTTTTAAATCTTCTTTAGAAAAAGCTTGGTATTCGATGATAGAAAAGGTGTTATTCATTTTCGTTTTTTGTTTTATTTGTTATTTTATCATCATAAATTGCTTGATATGTTTTTATATCGTTCCAAATTCCATCGTTAAATGGAGCAATACTATAAATATTTCTCTCATTATCAACATTATATAAATTCTTTATTTTTTGAAGATATTTATCATCTTTTTTATCTTCAAGAATCATACCATTTTCATTTAAAACTGCTTTTATTAAAGCATAATCATTGTAAAAATACTCTTGCAATAGCGGGATAATTTTATTTTGAAAAATACTTTTTAATTTTGAAATACTCAAAACATACCAATCTTCTTTATATTTACCTGGTTTGATCCAATTATTTTTATCAAATTTAACAGCTTCACTTATAAAAAATGCATGTCCTATTGTTTTTTCTCTATCTAATAAAAACTCAATTCTCTTGTTTATACTTATCAAGATTTTTTGAAGTATTTCTGCATCGCCTTCTGTTTTACGATCATCACCCAAATAATCTTCATCTTTATTTGGATTTTCAACATTTTTACACACAAATATATTATAAAGCAAATTAGGTTTAGGTATCATCTCGACAAATTCAAAGCGTCTTCGTAAAGCTGTGTCAAGAGAAGTTATACTTCTATCAGCTGTATTCATAGTGCCGATGATATAAACATTTTTAGGCACTCCAAATTTTTCACCGCTATAAGGCAAAGTAACTTTTAATCCCTCGCTTTTACCTATTCTTTTGCTAGGTTCTATCAAAGTTATAAGTTCACCAAAAATCTTACTTACATTTCCACGATTAATCTCATCTATGATAATTATGTAAGGTTTTAATTCTGGTTTTTCACTAGGATTATTATCTACTTTATAATCTTGTTCTCGTTCTTTAAACAATTTAACTAGCTGAAAATAGTAACTATCGATTTGTCTTCTATGTTTATTATTTAAAATTTGCTTAATGCTTCTTCCGTTTATAATCTTATCTTTATTTTCCAAAAGCGTTTTAAAAATTTCTAAATTTAAATACAAATTTGCATTAGTATCATCTGTGATAATTCTATATTTTTCATTATATTCTTCTAATTTAAATCCACCACTTTGAGTTTTTTCTATAAATTTTTGTTGATCTACTAATTCATCTAAAAAAATTTCTATTTTGTTTTCTAAATCTTCACTCTTTACAAATTCTTCTTGTGTTAATAAAGATACTTTGTAATTATCCAAAGCTTTTTTACAAAGTTCTTTAAAAATTCCGTCTTTTATTTCGTATTCTACTTCCTTAGAATTTTCTTTGCTATCTATACGAGGCTTTATACCTTCTACAAATTCTTCATATCCGTAGCTTTGATGAAAGGTGGTAAAAACTATTTGCCCATTTTTTACATACTCATCAAATTTTTCTTTTTTCTCATCTCTATCTTTATTTGCTAAATTTTCACCCAAGATTTCCAAAGCCTTATCTATAGTATGATAAGTTTTTCCTGTCCCTGGAGGTCCATAAAGAATTTGATTTAAAGGTGGATTTTGATTTTCATTTGGCGTTTTTTTCATTTTCAAAAAATGCTCTTTGTAAAATTTTTCATTTTCACTTTGCTTAACTACACTAAGATTTGAGCTACTTAATATATCTCCAAATAATGGTTTAGCATATAAATCATCTTCATTTTTACTTAAAACACTATATTCTAAAAACCTATTTAAAGAATATAGCCCAACAGCATCAGCACTCGTTATAACTTCTATCTTTTGATTTTTTATTTCTACTTTAAATTCTTTCTCGCCGCCTCTTGTTTTCAAATACTTAACCATATCTTTTGAAACATAATTTTTATAAGCATTGATATATTTTACAAATCCAAAATAATGAGATTTAATACAAGCATGCGGACATCCATTACCACTTTTGTCATTAAATTCTTGCAATAATCCATTTTTTAACTCAAATAACAAATTTATTAAAACTTCCATAGAGTTTATTTGAAATATATCAAAATCATCTCTATTGACAATATGCAATCTTTTGCATTCTTTAACTGTATCTTTTGTAGCTTTGATATATTGATTAACAGTCTTTAATCTTTTTTCCAAAAATATTCTAAAAATTTTTTCGTTTGAGTTTTCTATTTGTGCTTGTATTTTATTTCCATTTGAAAAGTGAAATTCAACAACATTCATACTATTTCCTTTTAATCTATAATCGCAAATAACTTGCAATTTTTATAATATCTATAAAAATATTCACTATCTTTATGCATAGTTTTTAAATAATTAAAAACAGGTGTAGTCCATTTATGGCCTTAACTTTTTGTATGAAATTCATCTATTAACTTATCATCTTGATAAACATACACGCTCATGCCGCCATTTTTTACAACTGCTTCTTTAAACTCATCGCTATCTTTTGGAAAATGATGATACACATTGCCATTTTTATCTTTTTTGCTTATATTATAATCATATTTATTTTCAAGCATTATACGCCTTTTTGTTTTTACATTTAAATTTAATTATACAAAAGATAAGTAAAAATTTAGAATTCTAAATTTTTACCATTGTATGAAGGTTTTAGCTTTTCTTATGTCGCTAAAATTTATAGTAGTTTTTTCTTGAGTTTCTAAATTTTCTAAAGTGATATTTTCATCATCTACGGCGATAATTTTTGCCTCTATTTTTTCTTTTTCACTAGTTGTGATTTTTACAAGTTCGTTAATGCTTTTTGCAAAATGCTCGATTTTACTAAGTTTTCTCTCAAGCCCACAGCTTGATACTTCTAAAAAATACTCCCCGCCCACAGGTGGCTCTACATCAAAAATAGGCGATAAAATCTCGCTAAGTCTAGCACAATCATCAAGATTTACCCCACCTTCTTTTTGCACATAAATTCTATAAATCTTTCTACCATTTTCACTTACTAGCTCATCATCATAAAAGCTAAGCCCTGCTTCTTTACAAAGTGCTTCAAGATTCATTTTGTTCCTTTTTGATTTTTTCAAATAAAGCATCCATATGGTTTTGATACTCTAATCTATCATCAAATTTAAAGTGAAAATTCGGACATCTATACCACCCTTGCTCGCTCATGCAGTAATTTTGCAAAGCACGGGCAGCTTTTTTAAGTTGATTGAGTATGATTTCTTGCTCTTGGATATTAAAAAACATTTTATCTAAATACACAAAAGCATCATATCTGCCTTTTTTACACTCTACATCCACTACGCACAAATTTTTTAAAGCTTCGTTGTCTAAATTTGCTAAAGCTTCTGGTATAAGCTCTTTTAAAATGCTTTCTGTGCGTAGCTTTTTGATTTCAGCTGGGTTCATAGGCTTACTTGTTCCTCAACTTCTTTGTAACTTTCTATATAATCGCCCACTCTCATATCATTACAACCTTCTATGCCTACACCGCATTCATAGCCTTTTGCAACTTCTCTTACATCATCTTTAAAGCGTTTAAGTGAGCTTACATTACCTTCAAATACCACAACCCCATCTCTAATGAGTCTGATTTTCGCACCACGATTGATCGTGCCTTCTGTTACCATACAACCTGCAATTTGGCCTAGTTTTGGCACATTGATCACTTGGCGAATTTCAGCTTGACCAAGTTGCTCTTCAGAGATGATAGGACTCATCATACCACCTAGTAAGGCTTTTACATCATCAAGCAAATTGTAAATAACATTATAAGTTTTTATCTCCACGCCTTTATCTTTAGCGCGTTCTTTGATCTCACCAGTTGGACGTATATTAAAGCCTAAAACGATAGAGTTTTCACTCGCACTTGCAAGCTCTATATCACTTTGAGTAATACCACCTACGCCACTATGGATGATATTAACCTTAATCTCATCGTTTTTGAGTTTTTCCAAACTAGCCTTAATCGCTTCAAGCGAACCTTGCACATCTGCTTTTAAGATCACAGGAAGGGCTTTTAAATTGCCTTCTTTGATTTTTGCACCAAGCTCATCTATACTTACTTTAGTGGATTTGCTTAATTCTTTTTGGCGGTTGTATTCATGGCGTTTATTAGCATATTCTCTTGCTTGTTTATCGCTATCTACGGCTATTAGCGTTTCTCCTGCATCAGCTACTTCACTAAGACCTATGATCACTCCGCATTCACCTGGACCTATTTCTTTTAAAGCTTTACCTTGATCATCGCTCATAGCACGCACTTTACCATAAGCTTCCCCTGCTACAACAGTATTTCCTACTCTTAAAGTACCATTTTGCACGATGATAGTAGCCACAGGACCTCTACCTTTTTGCACTGAAGATTCTATAATACTTGCTTTAGCATGGGCTTTTGGATTTGCTTTAAGCTCTAAAATATCAGCTTGTAATAATACAATTTCAAGTAAATCCTCTATACCATCACCCTTTTTAGCTGAAACTGGCACAAATTCATGGCTTCCGCCCCATTCTACTGGCATGATGTCCATTTCTGCTAGTTGGGTTTTTACCATGTCAGGATTTGCGTTTTCTTTATCCATTTTATTAATAGCGATGATGATAGGTACATTAGCTGCTTTTGCATGATTAATCGCTTCTTTAGTTTGTGGTTTTACCCCATCATCTGCAGCTACTACGATAATAACAATATCCGTTATACTAGCTCCCCTTGCACGCATAGCAGTAAATGCCTCATGACCTGGAGTATCGATAAAAGTGATTTTTCTACCATTTTTTTCCACCATGTAAGCACCAACATGCTGAGTAATCCCACCTGCTTCACCACTTGCAATGCGTGATTTTCTTATATAATCAAGCAAAGAAGTCTTACCATGATCCACATGCCCCATGATAGTGATAACCGGAGCTCTTTGGCTTAAATTTTCTTCTGTTTGATTTTCATCATAATCTTTTACATAATCAAACTCATCAGCCTCATCAATGATATTAATCTCCACGCCAAATTCAGCTGCAAGAATTTCTATAGCATCCTCATCCAAAAAGTCATTTTTAGTCGTCATCATACCAAGCATGAAAAGCTTAGAGATAACTTCTCCGGTGTTTTTACCAAGTTTTTCAGCAAACTCATACACACGAATTTCTTTAGGTATGCTTACACTTGTTATAGCTTCGCTTTCTTTTTTCTCTATCTTTTTAGGTGGCTTTTTACGACTTCTTCTTTGTATACCACCCTCGCCAAATGGGTTGATAGAATTATTTAAAGATTGTTTTAAGATATTTGGTTGTTTTTTGTTTGTTGGTTGTGCTGGTTTGTTTTCTTTTACACTAAAATCAGGTAAAACTACCATATCATCATCTTCTAAAGAAATATCAGCAAAGTCTTTATCTCCTAAAAGATCCATTTTAGTAGTGTTTTCTTTTTTACTTGTCGCGGGATGATTTTTCTTTTCTTTTTTCTTTCTTTTTAAATTCTCATCTGAATTTGAAAAAATCATACTAAGGCTTAGACCCTGAGTAGTTTGTGTGCTAGCTTTTTCTTCTTTATTTATTTGAGCTTCTTTGCTTTCTTCTTTTTTCTTTTTAACGATGACTAAGCCTCTTCTTTTAGCTAAATTTAAATTAGAACCTAACTTTTCATCGAGTTTAATTTCTTCTTTTTTTTCTTCTAATACTTCATTTTTTATAGGACTTTCGGGTTGTTTATCTTCTTTTTTTATTTCATCTTTTTTTTCACTTACTGCTTTAGCAGGGCTTTTACTTTCTTTTTTAGTAGTTTTTTTCTCTTCTTTCTTACTTTCTTCTTTTTTAGTAGTTTTTTTTGCTGTACTTTCTTTTTTAGGTTTGGCTACTTTTTTTACTACATCTAATATTTCACCGGATTGAACATATTGATAAATCGCTTCTGCGATTTCAGAAGATACTTTTTTGTTAGGGGATTTGATATCTTCTAAGCCCATTTCATTGGCTTTTTCTATAATTTCTTTACTTGTATATCCTAACTCTTGAGCAATCTCGCTAATCTTTACATCTGCCATTAAAAAATATCTCCTTTAAATCCTGCTGATTTATATTACCATGAAAATTGCCTTTGCAAGCTCTCATAAAAGCCCTTTGCAATGTTTTTTCATCTTTATCAAAACATGAATTACAAATATATAAACTCCTGCCAAATTCCACTTTAGTGATAATTTGAGAATTTTTTATTTGGAATTGATGCAAACCTTGCTTTTCATAACGGCCTTTGCAAACAATGCACATTCTAATGGGTATATGATTTTTCAAAATTATATCTTTTTTTTGGAATTTTTAGCAAATTTTAAAGCCCTCATCATCAAATTCTAAAAGTTCAACTCTAAATTTAGCAAATTTATTTTTGATTTTTTCTTTGATTTTTTTGACATCATCTTTATAAGCTAGAGTGAAAAAACTCGAGCCTGAGCCTGAAAGCGTACTCATGAGAGCATTATTATCTAAAGCTAGTTTTTGCACCTCAAAAAGCTCAGGCAAAAGTTTCATTCTTTGGTTTTGATGAAGTTTATCCAAACTTGCATATTTTAATAAATCATATTTTTTCTCTAAAAAACAAGCAGTTAAAAATGAAGCATGACAAAGATTAAAAACACTATCTTCTAGGTTGATTTTTTTAGCTAAAACTGCTCTTGATTTTTGAGTATTCATCGCTACATTTGGTATGGTTATAACAGCTTGTAAGTCTTTATCCACTTCTTTTTTTATAGCTAAAACTTTTTCATTATGAGTTAATGCACATACAAAACCGCCAAGTGCTGCCGGAGCTATGTTATCTGGATGGTTTTCATATTTTAAAGCTTCATTTAAAATGATATTTTTATCCGCTTTAAACCCACTTAATTCATAAGCACAAGCAATAGCTCCAACTATCACAGCAGAAGAGCTTCCCATACCTCTAGCTAAAGGGATATTATTTTGAAAAACAAAGCGGAAATTATCTTTTTTACCACTTAGTCTTTGATAAATTTCATAAAAAATATTAACAAAGGTATTGTTTTTTTTAAGATAAATATTATTTTCACCTTCTCCGTGTATGCTAATGCTAAAAAATTTAGATTTTTCAACTATGGTTTGATTAAAATATTTTAAACTCAAACCCAAACAATCAAAACCAGGACCTAAATTTGCACTTGTAGCAGGAACTAAAATCTTCATTTTTTACCTTAATTAATCGCATCTAAAACATAAAAAGGCGTATTTTCTTTACTAAAATTTAAACCTTTTAAACTTTGGGGCATAAAAAAGCTTCCCGCTTGTGTCTTTTCTAAAACAACTTCATCATCATCTTTTTTTACAAAACATAAATGCTTATTAGCGGCTATAGGAGCATTATTGTTTAACTCAAAAGCACTAATAGCTTTTAAAGGAATGTTTTTAACTATAGCTAGAGTTTTAAAAGAAACATAAGAAATCTTTATACCCATGTAAGAACCTGGTCCATGCACATAAATAAGCTTTTCAAACTCATATTGTGAAAGTAAATCTTGCAATATTTTTGGCAAAACTTCACTAACTTTTAAATCATCCTTAATGGTTTTTATCAATACATCATTTTCATAAATACCAAGCATCAAAGGTTTTGCTATAGCATTTAAAAGCAAAGTAACCTTTTTTATGCAAAAACCTTTTCATAAACTTTATATGCACTTTTTTCTAAACTTACCACTTCATAAGTACTAGGATCTTTTAAAAGTTCTTTGGTTAAAAGATGATTAAGTTTGTGCGAACCTGCATAAGAAGTATAGTCTCCAAAAACTCTACATCCAAGCAAGGTTAAATCCCCGATAGCATCTAAAATTTTATGGCGCACAAATTCGTCTTTAAAACGCAAACCTTCAGGGTTTAAAATACGATTATCATCAATCACAACAGCATTTTCTAAACTTCCACCAAGACCTAAATTCATAGCTCTTAAAGCTTGAACATCTTTTAAAAATCCAAAGGTTCTTGCTCTTGCTATTTGCTCTATGTAGTTTTGTTTGCTAAATTCAAAACAATAATTTTGCTTACCTATGATAGGATTATCAAATTCAATTGTATAGTTTATAATAGGCATATCCGTAGGACTTAAACGCACAAATTTATTACCTTCTTTTACTTCTACACTTTTTTTAATCACTAAAATTTTTTTAGCCACATCAAGCTCTTTTACGCCTGCTTCTTCAAGCATCATACAAAAGCCTATACTACTACCATCCATTACAGGAGCTTCGTTTGCGTCTAAAACTATACGCACATTATCAATACCATAAGCATTAATCGCACTCATTAAATGTTCTATAGTAGAAACATAACCCCTATGATCGCCTATTACAGTAGCCATTTGTGTATCGATGACATTTTCAGGCTTTGCTTCATAAGAAATTCCTAAATCACTTCTATAAAACACTATACCACTGCCAGCTTCTAATGGCTCTAATTTTATACTAATAGGCTCACCCTTGTGCAAACCTATGCCAACACCTTTAACTTCTTTTGCTATTGTTGTTTGATTCATCTTTATTCACTCAAAATTCTTTTTTTACTTGATTCTAATACATTATAGATATTTTCTTTTATCCATTTTGCATCTTGCCATTGCTCAGGACGCACTTCAACTCCTTGCACTAAAACACCAAAATGCACATGATCTCCAAGCGCTAAGCCTGTAGTACCTGTGGTACCTATAACATCACCTGCTCTAACTCTATCTCCTACATTTACATCCACATTAGTGCAGTGTCCATAAAGAGTATAAATACCAAAGCCATGATAAATAATAATATTTAATCCGTAAATTCCATTTTCTTGTACAAATACCACTTCACCATCATTATTGCTAATGATAGGCGCTTCTTTTACACTTGCTAAATCAAGCCCCATATGATAAGAACTACTAAATGCTTGATTATTATAAGAATAAAATCTATGATCAGCATAATCAGCTACTTTTTGGCCATTTTTTAAAGGTTTGAAAAGATTAACTTTAAAATTATTAATCATAGTATCAGGAACTTTACTTGTAATATCATGAATGATAACTTCATTAGAAGCTCTTAAGTCCTCATTAACAAATTTAAATTTTTCAAGCCTGCTTAACTCTCTATCTTTTGGAGCATATTTTTGTGCTAAAAATTCAATCTTACCATCTAAAAATCTATCACTTACTTTTATATTAGATACACGGTATTTTTTATTAGTAAAATAATATCTAATTCTTTGTTTGTTTACATTACCTGCTTTATCTACTGCCACTACATAAGCTCTAAAGTGCTCATCAGTTGCTTCCCAAGGAATCAAAGCAGCATAATATCCTTCTTTCACATAAGGAGTTGCTTTAAAAATTTTATCTTTATCAGTTATGATATAAACTTCTTGCAAATTCTCATCACTTGCTTTAAATACCACACTACCTACTCCGCCTTGTTCAATTTGATAAGAATTGTCTAAAATTTCTACAAGTGGTTTTTTGGTATCAATGATAACTTTTACTTCTTTAAGTGCTTGATTTCCTAAAAAGAAATTCCAAAAACTACTATCACTTGCTTCTATTACAAGTTTATAAGAATCGACTTTTTCTTTATAAGCTAGTTTTGGTAATTTTAAATCAAAATGAATGCTTTTTTTGTTGCCCTTAACATGCTCATTAACAAGTATTTCACCATTTAACTCATTTGCCTTAAATAAAGTAACTTTTATATCTTTTAAAGCACTTTCATCACTTACTTCTATGGATATAGGATCTGTTAAATTACTATAAATAATATCTGATTTTGTTTGAATCAGCGGAGGATTTTTTTCAAATAACTTTGTATTTAAAACAAACACCACAAAGGCTAAAAGTATTAAAAAAACTGCCAAAATCCACTTTTTATTTGATCTTTTACGTGCAAAAACCATATTTTCACTTTCAATCTATTTTTTTAAAAATATATTATTCTTTAGCAAATTAAGAGTAAATTATAAAAAATTTTATAAAATTTCTCTTAATTTATTTGCACTTTTAATCCAAGTTTCAAGCTCATTTATATCACATTTTTCTATCATTTTTTTACATTCTTGCAATTCTTTTTGAAACAAATCAATAGAATTTAATAAATTTTGTTTATTTTGCTCAAAAATACCACTCCACATTTGAGGATTTGATTTAGCAATCCTGCACATATCTTTAAAAGAAGGACCACCTAGGTGGGCTATATTTTTTTTATTTTCTTCTTTCATTACAAAATTCGCCAAAGAAAAACTAATTACATGCGGTAAATGTGAAATGATGGAAGCATGATGATCATGCGCAATACTATCCATAAATACAAGTTTCATTCCTAAATCTGAAAAAATTTCTATAGCCCTTTTTTGGTGAATATGATCAGCATTTTGCACATCACACAAAACACAAACTGCATTTTTATATAAATCTTTTATAGCTGCACTTGGACCGCTATTTTCCGTTCCTGCCATAGGATGAGCTGCGATAAATTGACTTTGTAAATCAGATGGTAAATTTTTAATAATTTCTTCTTTTGTACTTCCAAGCTCAATGATAGTGCAATCTTTGGAAATGCCTTGAAATTCTTTTAAAATTTTTACAATAGCTCTTACAGGGATAGCTAAAAAAATTACATCACATTTTTTTAACTCTTCAAAAGAAACAATTTTATCTATTAATTTTCGCTCTAGTGCGATTTGTTCAAATTCCTTATTTATATCGTACCCGCAAACTAAATCTATTAATTTATTCTCTCTTAAACTAAGACCCAAAGATCCGCCTATTAAGCCAAGTCCAACTATACCTACTTTCATAAATTTTCCTTAAAAAGCATTAGTTAAAAATATTTTGGTATTATAACGATTTTGTATATAAAAATTTAGGTAAAATGATGAAAAAATGGTTTGTTTTCTTTGCACTCTCAAGTTCTTTATGTGCAGCTACGATTAAAGATATAAAATTTGAAGGCTTATCGCAACTTTCTAAAGAAAGTGCTATTGCGATTTCTAAATTAAAAATAGGACAAAAAATTGATCCTGCTAGTATAGATATAGCAATTAAAAATCTTTTTGATAGAAATTATTTTAAAGATATAGCAGTAGAAGAAAAAAATGGAGTGCTAACTTTTAAAATGGTAGAAAAACCATCTATTGGAAAAATAGATATTCAAGGTATAGCGAGTAACGATAGAAAACAAATAGAAAGCCTTGTTGGTTTAAAACCTGGAATTTTGTATGACGAAAATTCAGCTAAAGATGCGGCCGAAAAAATCAAGCTTTTTTATCAAGCCAAAGGTTTTTATGATACTGTTGTAGAAATCAAAGATGAAAAATTAAGTAATTCAAGCTCATTAAAACTTACTTTTGTGGTAAATCGTGGGGAAAATATCATCATAGAAAAAGTGCATTTAAGCGGCGCAAAAAATTTAAGTTATTCAGATATTGAACCTGCAATAGCAAATAAACAAAGAGAAGCTTTGGGTTGGATGTGGGGTTTTAATGATGGTAAGCTTAAAATTTTTGATCTAGCAAATGATAGCTCAAGAATTTCAGATGTATATTTAAAAGAAGGCTATCTTGATGTGAGCGTATCTCCTGCTTTTTTAAATACTTACACAGATACTTATCAAGCTGATTTGACTTATTTTATCAATGAAGGCGAGGTTTATAAAGTCAAAGAGATTAAAATTTTTAATCCAATTTTTAGCAATGAAGAAAATGAAGCTTTGGCAAATGATTTAAAATTAAGTGTTGGAAAAATAGTCAATATAGAAAAACTAAGAGAAGATATAAAAACTATAGAAACCAAAACAGCAGATTTAGGTTATGCTTTTGTACAAGTTATACCTGATATACAAAAAGATAAAGAAAATCATGAAGCTATGATTATTTTTAAAGTTATACCGAATGAAAAAGTATATATAAGAGATGTCATCGTTTCAGGCAATACCAAGACAGTTGATAGGGTTATTCGTAGAGAGCTTTATTTAACCGAAGGTAATCTTTATAATAGAACTGATTTAATGGACTCAAGAAATGCTCTAAGAAGAACTGCATATTTTGAAAATGTAGACATTAAAGAACAAAGAGTGGATGATACACATATTGATTTAATAGTAGAAGTCAAGGAAGCTTCAACCGGAGCTATTTCAGGTGGTATTGGTTATGGAACTAGTGATGGAATTTTACTTAGTGCTTCATTATCTGATGCAAATATTTTAGGCTCTGGTATGAAAGGAAGTGTAAGTATAGACAAAGGCGATGATACACTTTCAGGTAGAGTATCTTTAAGAAATCCTAGAGTAAATGATAGCGATTATTCTCTTGGAGGATCATTATATTCAGACCGTTTAGAGTGGGATAGCTATGATGAGAGAAATTATGGTTTTGATATAAGCGTTGGTAAAACTTTAGGAAGATATACAAGCATAGATTTAACTTATAATCTTGAACAAAGTGATATTTATCATTTAAGTGATCGCTTAATCGCTCAAGGATATAAACTTGGAAAAACTTACAAAAGCTCTATTACTCCTTCAATAGTATTTAACAATACAGATGATTATTATTTACCAAGATCAGGTTTTATCGCCTCAACCTCACTTGAATATGCAGGCTTAGGTGGGGATCAAGAATTTATAAGCTCTATCACTAAATTTAATTATTATCAAGGCTTAGAAGAATTTATAGGCTGGGATTTGATTTATCGTTATAAAGCAAGTTTTTATAAAGTATGGGACCAAGGCTATTTACCAATTAACGAAAAACTCTATCTTGGAGGTATAGGAACCATTAGAGGTTTTGATAGAAGAAGCGTGAGTCCTAAAAACGAATGGGGCGATGAGACAGGTGGTACAGTTGCCTTTGCAAACTCTGTAGAACTTAGCTTTCCAATCTTTGATAGAATCAAACTAAGAGGAAGTGTATTTTTTGACTATGGTGCCATAGGACAAAGCTCTTTAAGTCAAATTCAAAGATGGAGTACAGGCGTTGGTTTTGAGTGGCTAACCCCACTGGGTGCTTTAAATTTAGTTTTTGCTAAACCATTTAATACTAACTCAAAAGACGACATAAGTAAATTTGAATTTATGTTAGGCGCAAGATTCTAAAAGTAATAAAATCTTGCTATAATTTTGAAATTTTATTTTAGGTAGAGATAATGAATTTTTTAGATATTTTTTCTAGTATAAGACGCAAACAAGCTACTCCAAGTGAAGCTCCAAACCACTGGGTTAAATGTAATTCTTGTCATGCGTTAATGTATTATAAAGAAATAGAAACTTGTTATAATGTTTGCCCTAAATGTAATTTTCACATGAGATTAAACCCTTTAAAACGCATCGAGTTACTTAGCGATGAAGGCACATTTATAGAAATGGATAAAGATTTACATGCAATCGACCCGCTTAAATTTGTAGATAGTAAATCATATAAAAAAAGATTAGCAGAAAACGAAGAAAAAACAGGAAGAAAAAGCGCCATAATAAGTGGCGAGTGTAATATAGATGGCATTAAAACTCAATTAGTTGTTTTTGATTTTTCTTTCATGGGAGGAAGTTTGGGCTCAGTAGAAGGTGAAAAAATTCTTAGAGCGATTGAAAGAGCAATTGAGAAAAAAACACCTGTTGTTATAGTTAGTGCAAGCGGTGGAGCTAGAATGCAAGAAAGTACTTATTCTTTAATGCAAATGAGCAAAACAAGTGCAGCATTAAAGCTACTAGCAGAAGAAAAACTTCCTTATATTTCAGTATTAACGGATCCAACCATGGGTGGAGTAAGTGCATCTTTTGCTTGGCTTGGAGATATCATCTTAGCCGAACCTGGCGCTTTAGTAGGTTTTGCAGGGGCTAGGGTAATTAAACAAACTATAGGAGCTGATTTACCAGAAGGCTTTCAAAAAGCTGAATTTTTACTCGAGCATGGATTGATTGATGCGATTGTAGAAAGAAGTGATCATAAAAAATTTATAGCAGACTTTTTAAGATTTTTTTCTAAAAACTAAAAAATGCAAATCAATCTTTTAAGCATTCAAAAAAACAATAATGATGAATTTAGCAAGATAGATGAGCATTATATCAAACTCATCAAAAAATTTTGCAGTTTTAATGATATATGTATTTTTAATAATAAAATCAATCAAGCACAAAACACTAATATCATAGAAGCAAAAAAATCTTATACAAATGCACTAAGTCCTTATAAAAAAGGTTTTTGCATAGCCTTAGATGAAAAAGGTAAAGAGCTTACGAGTGTAGAATTTGCAAAATTATTACTAGATAAAAATGAAATTTCATTTTTTATAGGCGGTGCTTATGGGTTTGAGCAAGAATTTATTACACAAATGCATACAAGTATAGCCCTTAGCAAAATGACTTTAGTGCATAAATTTGCCAAAACCATGCTTTTAGAACAAATTTATCGTGCATTTTGCATTAATACAAATCACCCATATCACAAATAGGAGCATTTATGCAAGAATTAAATCTTGAGGAATTTAAAAATATATTACTTCAAAGACAAAAAGAAATTTTACAAGAACTACAAGGTAATATAGACAATATCCATAATCTACAAGATAGCGAACCTAGAGATGAAGTTGATTTACAACAAATTGACAATAGCTCTCATATTGATTTTAAAATTAATGAAAATTTAAAAGCTGAACTAGAAGAAATTAAACATTCATTAAGCAAAATAGATAACAATACTTATGGTATCTGTGAGTATTGTGAAGATGATATTCATCCTGAAAGACTTAAGGTTAAACCTCATGCAAAATATTGCATAAATTGCCGTGAAACCCTAGAAAAAAGGAAAAAGCTATGAAGATAAGATTATTTTTCTTTGCAAGTTTAGTTTATCTTTTAATTGTTGCAGCCTTAGTTTATAATCTAAACTTAGGAAATTATACTTTTACAATTTCTACTTTTGAATTAAATTTGCCTATTAGCTTATGGGTTGTTTTGCCTGCTTTATTTTTAATGATACTAGCTTTAGCACATATGAGTTTTTATGGCTTTTTAAAACATTTACAATATAAAAATCTAATTAAAGATAGTAAAAATTATGAAAATTTTATTATTGATATTTTTTTAAAAAAAGCAAGCAAGGTTAAATTTAAAACTCAAGAATTTCAAAATATAGCAAAAAACACTCAAGCTCTTTGTTTTAAAGAAAAAATTCAAAATCCTAAAATAGATGAAATTATTGATATTTTTGAGAACTTAGACAAAAAGGAATTTGTGGAATTAAAAAAATACAAGCTAGATCCAAATAATGAAATTTTTATTTTAAATGAAAAAAATCACTTTCAAAATGATAGCAATTATGCTTTTTCTTTTATCAAAAACAAAGATACCTTAGCAGGTGAACTAGAAATTTTTGCTTATAAAATGGTGTTAGAAAATGCGCCCTATAGTCAAATTAAAACACTAAAAACTCAAAAAAATCAAGATGATATTTTATTGCTTTTAAGTAGATTTGAAAAAGAAAACTTAGATTTAAATCATGCTGAAATCGAAGTTTTACTTAGTATGAATACCTTAGATGATAAATCATATTTGCACTGTGCTAAAATACTTTGCAAAAAAATAGAACCTCAAATATTAATTGCTTTATTTAAAAAGTTAAAAGATAATCATTCTCAAGCTTTAAGAGCTTATCTTTATACTTTGGCAGAATTTGGTATGTATGATGAATTGCTTAATGAATTAGGAAATGATCAAAATGAGCATAAAGACTTTAGGATCTTGCTCTTTTTAAGAGAACATAATAAAAAAATAGAGCTTGAAAAATTAATACAATGATAGATTTTAGCAAAAAACCTTTATTTTTAGCCCCTATGGCAGGTTTTTCAGACTTGCCTTTGAGAAATTTAGTTAAGCAATTTGGGGCTGATGTAACCATTAGTGAAATGATAAGCTCTAATGCCTTAGTGTATGAGAGCTCAAAAACTCTTAAAATGCTAGAAAAAGCTGAGCTTGAAAATCCTTACATAGTTCAAATTGCAGGCTCAGATGAGAGCGTGATTCAAAAAGCGGTAGAAATATTAAATCGTTTTGATTTTATAGATGGAATTGATTTTAATTGCGGTTGTCCTGTAAATAAAGTTATAAAACAATGTGCAGGTAGTGCTCTTTTGCAAGATCTTGATAAATTACAAAGAATTTTAGAACTTATCAAAAAAACAAGTAATAAAAAATTAACTAGTGTCAAAGTAAGATTAGGATTTGATAAAAAAGATCCCATTGCTATTGCTAAAGCGTGTGAAAATGCTGGAGTAGATTTTATCAGTATGCATGGTCGCACTAGAAAACAAATGTATAGTGGAAATGCTGATTATGAAGCCATAGCTTTAGCCAAAGAAAATATCAAAATTCCTTTAGTAGCAAATGGTGATATTAACGCAGAAAATGCTAAAGAAGTATTTAAAATTACAAATTGTGATGCTTTGATGATAGGACGTGCAAGCATAGGAAAACCTTGGATATTTTATGAGATAAAAACTGGCAAAAAAATAGAAAAAGCTATGAAAAATAAAATCATTTTTGCACATTTTGAAGAAATGCTAAAACACTATAAAGAACAAGGCATAAGCATATTTAGAAAACACTTGCATGAATATTCTAAAGGCTATGACGATGCTTCTAATTTTAGAGATTGTGTTAATCGTGTTAATGATGCAGATATTATGCGAAAATATATTCAAGAATTTTTCAATAAGGAATGATATTTGCTTGTAAATTTCTAAGCAATATGAATGAAGAGATACCATAAAACAAGGAAGGTTCATGGCAGCTCATATCAATTCAAAAGGGATTTACAAAGCATTAGGTGGCATTAGAACAAGTGCAAACAATTTAGCAGCACATGCTTCAAAGCTTAACAATCAAAGTTTAAATTTCGAGCAAGTTTTACAACAAACACAACCAAAATGTATAAGTACTTGCTTACAAAGCTCTCAAAAACAACTTGGAAATTTACTGGAAGATATTAAAAATAGCAAGGAAGCTATTATAAAAAATACACATATTGATAGTGCAAATATCATCGCAAAATTAAGACAAGAGGCTATTATGATGTATGATATTACCCTTAAAAACCCTCTTTAATGATTTTATATAAATTATCAATATATTCATCGCTAAAATGCGATGAATTAAAATTTTCATAAAACTTTGCAAGATCTTCAGCTTTAAATTCATAACCAAAAGCACATTTTTTATGTGCAGGTAAAAAAGCTCTTACTAATACAACGTTTTTTTGTATATACTCATCGCAATAAAAACATACAAAGCTTTTATGTAAACGTCCTTCAAAATTTAAAATTTTTAAATAAGCATCTACTATAACACGCTTGCAATCTTGTTTTTCAAAACGTTTAGCACAATCTTCTAAAAGCTCAAAATAAAAACTATCAATTTCCTCAACATCTTTTAAATGCCAATAAAAAAGTCTGATAAATTCTTGCCAAAAAAACATTCTCTCTCTATCTAAAATCCAAGAAAAACCAATATGCAAAACATCTTTTAAACGTGGTAAAAACCTTGAACTTTCCTCAAGCTCAAAATCAATCTTATATCCACTTAAAATATTAGAATGTCTCATTCCATAAAATCTATAACTTTTAATAACTTTTTTAGCACTTAAAAGATAAACGATTAAGTCCTCATCTTTTACACTCTGAGTGTGTAAGATAAAACCTTGCATTTTATAAAAGTTCTACGCCATAAGCTTGCAAAATTTCATAAGCACTATTTTCCAAAGACTTACTAAAGCTTGCTGTTGCATTTTTATACAATATGATTTTTGAGTTGATACTAGCGCTTTGAGCTAAAATAATATTACTAAATACACAAATATGCGAAACCAAACCACAAAATTCTATACTTTCATAATGATTTTGTTTTAAAAAATTAGCCAATTCTAAACTACCAAAAGCATTCTTATAAAAGATTTTTTTTGCATTTTTTAAATACATATCAAAATCACTTGGCATTTGCCAACCCAAAGTATCTTTAATGCAATGATAAATAGGTAAATTTTTTCCTTCTTGGGTTTTTAAATAATTCTCATCATGCGTATCAAAAGTAAAAACGATATCACCTTGATGATTTTTTAAAAGAGTAAGAATATTATCTTTTATCTTGGTAGCTTTTTCAAAACCTAAGCTACCATCGATAAAATCATTTTGATAATCAACAACAACCAAAAGTTTAGTCATTATCCTTAACCATGAAAAAACTATCCGTGTGGATATTTTCAAATGCAGTTTTTAAGCTTGTAAATAATTTTGGATTTTCTTTTTCTAAATTTGCTAAAAGCTGTTTAGCTTCTTCTCTAGCATGAGGAAATTTTACATTTTTTTCACTTAATTTCATACCAGGACAAAATTCATTACCAATAACTTCTAATTCATTATTAATAGCATTTTCTCTTAGTTGTCTTTCTCTTACAAAAATCAAAGGTCGAATAACCTCTACACCTCTTTTACTTTTATATTTTGGAGCTAAACTTCTAAGAGCACCATTATAAATAAAATTCATAAAAAAACTTTCCACTGCATCGTCTAAATGATGAGCTATAGCTAGTTTATTAAAACCATTTTCCAAAGCATAAGTATATAAAGCTCCGCGTCTCATTCTTGAAAAATAGCTACAAAAGCTTGAATTTTTTCTAATAGTATCACCTGAAATTTCATAAATATTAGAATCAATCACTTCATGGTCAATACCATGTTCTTTGCAGTAATTATGAAGTTTGGTATAATCTTCACCCATACCATAGCTTAAAGTTACTGCTTTAAGTTCAAATTTAAAAGGCGCGTGTGCTTGCATACGCTTTAAAAGATGGGCTAAAGCAAGAGAGTCTTTCCCACCACTAAGTCCTAATAAAACCTTATCATTATCTCCTATTAAGGAAAATTTAGCGTTTGCTTTTGCAACTTCTCTGATTAGTCTTTTACTAAGATTTATCATAATTTCTCACAAATTTTTAAGACAAAATTAGCTGAAATTTTAGCTGATTTTTCTACAAACTCATCAAAGTCAAATTCAGCCTTTTCACCTGCTTTATCACTCATTGATCTTAAAATCAAACATGGAATTTTTAAAGCATCGCACACCAAAGCTACGCTAGCTCCTTCCATTTCGCAAGCATCTGCATTGAAAATCTCTCTAATTTTTGTTTTTTTATTTTCATCGCAAATGAACTCATCGCCCGTAGCGATAATACCTGATTGTAATTTAACACCAAGTTCTTTAGCAGCTTCTATGGCAAGATTATTTAGCCTATCATCTGTTTTTATAAAAATTTCATTGCCAGGAACATAGCCAAGCGGATGCCCAAAAGCTGTGATATCTAAATCATATTGAGCTAATTTTGTAGCATAGATTAAATCCCCTATCTCTAAACTAGGATTAAAAGCTCCTGCTACACCTGTAAAGAGTAAAAGCTCAGCTTTAAATTTTTCTATCATAATAGCCGCACTAAGAGTAGAATTTACCTTCCCTATCTTAGAATAAGCGATTATTAATTCATGATTTTTATATTTTGCAAGATAATAAGTATTATTTGCATATTCGATTGTTTGATACTCTTTTAATGTTTCTAGTAAAGGAGTAACCTCTTCAGGCATAGCTCCTAAAATAGCTATTTTCATTTAATTACCTTTAAAATTTCATCAATATCTTCTATTTTACTTAAGGCATAAGTTTCTTTTTGAGTGATTTTTTTATTTAAGCCCTTTAACACGCTCGCACCAAATTCTATATAAAAATCCACTTCTTCATCTATTGCCTTAATGCTTTGTTTATAAAGAACAGGCTTAATAAGTTGCTCGCTTAAAAGCGTTAGAGCTTGATTTTTATCATTATACACTTTTGCATTGACATTTGATACTACGCTTTTAAAACTCTCTTTTAAAATAGGTTCTAATTCTTTTGTAAGTTTCAAAGACGCATTTTTTAACAATGGACAATGGCTTGCAACACTCATGTTCAAAAGCATAGCTCTTTTAGCTCCTGCATTTTTAAACTCACTCTCATAAGAAGCCAAATCAGGCTTTAAACCTGCTACTACAATTTGCCCATCACAATTATAATTAGCAGCAAAAATACTTTTTTGTTCACTTAATGCCTTTTGACAAAGTTCTTCTACCACTTTATCTTCAAGCCCTAAAACCACCATCATACCAGCTTCGATTTTAGAGCAATCTTCTTGCATAAACTTACCGCGTTTATTAACAAGTGCTATTACATCTAAAAAGTCAAATGCATCTTGGGTTGCTAAAGCACTAAATTCTCCTAATGAATGACCCAAGCTATACTTAGCTTCTATATTAACTTGCTCTTTTAAAGCTTCATAGGCCATTAGCGAGTTTAATACTATGGCCATTTGCGTAAATTCGCTTTTATTTAAATTTTCATTTTCCTTAAAAAGCAAATTTTTAAAATCAATTTTACAAAAATCGCTAGCATTGTCTAGTAATTCTTTTGCTTTTTTAGAATTATCATAAAAACTCAAACCCATGCCAACGCTTTGAGAGCCTTGACCTGGGAAAATAAATGCACTATTCATTAATGACCACCGCAGCAACCACCGCCGCCATGTCCGTGGCCTCCACAACATCCGCCGCCACCATGTCCGTGATGATCGTGATGATGTCCTCCGCCACCACATCCACAACTTCTACTACCTGCAATAATTCCTGTTAAAATTTCATCTTCGCTTGCAGCTCTCACATCTACAATATTTAATGAAAATAACAAATCTTTTCCTGCATAAGCATGATTGTAATCAATAGTAACTTCATTTTCAGTAATTTCTCTAACAATTACTCTTACGGTATTACCATCTTCACCTTCGCCAAAAAGCTCCATACCAACTTGTAAATCAATTCCTGCAAACTGCTCTTTTGGTAAAGTTTGCAAAGCATTTGCGTCATATTCACCCAAAGCATTTTCTTTTTTTATTACAATATCAGCATTACATGGGGCATTAAGCTTTTGAATTTCTTCTTCTAATCCTTCTAAAATTTGACCCTTACCCAAAATAAAAGAAATAGGTTCAGCATAAATATTTGATTCTAAAACTTCATTAGTATTTGCATCTTTTAACTCATAAAACATTGAAACTACACTATTTTTTTCTATAGCCATTTTATCTCCTTTGTTATTTTCTATCTGGTGAAACTTTTGCCTCAGGACTATCAGGATAAGCTGTCTTTAAAGCCTTATAAAATTTATTTGCACTTTTTGGATCTCCAACCTTATCTAAGCTAATAGCTGTGTGATAAAGCAATTTTGGTACATAATCACCTTTAGTACTTATAGCAGAACTTTTCTTATAAAATCCCAAAGCACCTGCATAATCTTGCTGTTTATATCTTATCTCTCCAAGCCAAAAAGTAGATCTAGCAGGTTTATAATGAATACTAATTAGATGTTCAAATTTTTCTTTTGCATCTTCAAATTGATTTTTATTGGTTTCATCAATTGCCTTTTTCAAAATTTCACTAGATTGTAATTTTTTCCAACTATCATCTTTTTTTTCAGTCACTTCTTCTTGAGTTTCATTTACATCCTGAATGACTTCTTGTGTTTTATTATCATCCTTTACAATAGGGACAGCAGAAATAACTTTTGCCTGATTTTGCACTCTAGCTATTTCAGATTGAAAAAAAGTTATAGTTTGATTCATATCTTCTTTTGAGATATAATCATCATTGATCTTATTGATTAAAGTTGTAATTTCACCTAAAACCTTTTGAATTTCTTGGTGATTTTTTTCTTGAATTTGTCTATTTTCTTCAACATAAGCTCTTAAATTTTGAATTTCTTGGGTAATATTTGCATCAAAATTTTGATAGTTTTCTTCCAGTGAAAGTAATTTTGTGTTAGCTTTTGAATACTGAGCATTTAAACCCTCAGTTACACTTTGTAAGCCTTCTATGTTTTCTACAGCTGTATTTATTTTACTTGTCAAATTTGTATAATATTCATTTAAAGCTTTCAAGCGTTCTTGATTTTCATATTGCAACTTTTCATTTTGAGTTAAACCATAAGGTGTTTTTGTATCTACTTTTCCTGCATCAAATGCTGAAATTTCAGCGTGTAAGAAAGTAGCTCCTAAAAGAGCTACTGATAATAAGTTTAATTTCATTTATTTAAAGCTTTATTTTGCAATTTTAAATTCTGCACGACGATTTTGAGCATCGCAAGCTTTAGTTCTTTCAGTACATACAGGATTAGTTTCTCCATAGCTTTTTACGCTAATTCTATCTGCGCTAACACCTTGAGCTACTAAAGATTCTTTTACTGCTTTAGCTCTTTTCAAACCTAAAGCTTGATTATACTCATCAGTTCCCCACTCATCGCAGTTTCCTTCAACTACGATTGCAGCATTCGCAGCTTCTTTATTGAAAATTTCAGCATTATTTGCAATAACTTTTTGCATATCTTTTCTAACATTAAATTTATCAAAATCAAAATATACATTTGCTACAGAATTTAAAGATTCAAGATTTTCAAATCTATCAGAACCACCACTACCTTTTGAACCATCTACACTACTTGAGCTACTTACACTAGTATTTTTTGTAGCACAACCACTTACAATAACAGCAAACGCAGTAATTGAAGCAAAAATGATTTTTTTCATTGCTTTTCCCCTTTTTTATTTATTTAAAAATCATATTTAATTATAACAAAAAAAATGCTATTTTGATATTTTACCAATCAATTGATTGAATTTTACCTACTTTTAAACCATAGTGAAAGGCTTTATTTGCATTAATTCTAATAACACCCAATGCACTTTGCGAACCTAAATATTTAATAAATACAACACTTTCTCCATCACTAGAAAATCTTGGAAAAAGATTTTTACCATTTGCAGTAAGTTGTCTTATATAATCACTTTGAGTTGACATTAAATAAAGATTAAAAACTCCACTTTGATTTGCTTCTCTACTAGAATAAACCATATAGTGTTTATAAGTAGAAACTGAAGAATTGTTTTTACCATGAAAAACAACTTGTTCTGTTAAATTGGACTCTAAATTTTGCATAAAAATATTTGGATAACCCAAACGATCAGATACAAATACAATTTTTTTCTCATCATCTACAAAATTACCATTTACATCAATACCCATATAGTTTGTAATTTGTGTCAAATTTTTTGAATCTACATCATATAAATATACATCAGGTTGATCTTTTGGTGCCATGGTTAGTAAAATTTTTTTACCATCATCACTCACATCAGAAGCAACCATCATACCTTTACTAGCAATGATTTTTGTAATATTTTTATTTTTCATGTTATACTTGTAAAGCGTTGGAATTTCATCTTCATAGGCAGTAAAATAAAATGCGTTTTGTTCTTTATTTGCCCATTTAGGAAATAAATTTAAGCCTTTTGAAATTAACACTTTTTGATAAGTTAAAGTATAATCTGCTAACAAAATATCACTTTGCTTATTACCTTGAGTTCTAGCTATTAAAATTTTATGATCCATCCAATCAACTGGTGCAAAGCCTAATTTTCTATTCATTTGAGCAATACTTCTATGTGCTAAAAATGGATACTCTTCAATAGAAAGAATTTGCTCATAAAATCTTGTTTTAGTTTCATTTGCGGCTAAAATTTCAACATCAATATCTAAAAGTTTGCCATTTTTATTTAATATATAAGAAAAAATATAATCACCTTGTTTTTCATCTTGAGTTATCTCAAAATTTGAACTCACTTTTACATCATTAACAAGCATGTTGTAAAAACTTTTTTTAAGATCTAAATCATTTAGTTTAGACTGGTCTTTAATATAAATTTTAGGTAATTGCATACCTTTATTTACAACAGATATTGTTGCATCTTGTCCAAATAATACTGAACAAAAAAATAAAAATACTAGTATTTTTTTCATTGTTTCTCCATTTTAAACTCAATTATATCACTAAGTTGCATTTTGATTTTTCTTATTTTACCATTTGGAGGTAAAGTTATATATTTTCCCTCTAAATTTTGCAAAAATTCTTTTGCTTTTTTATCAAAATTATCACTATGCGCACTAGTGGCACTTAGTAAATAAAAATAACCATTGTTATCAATTACAAATTCTACTTCTATACTTAAATTACCGCTAGGATTATAAATTCTCCATCTATCTTCAAGGTATTTTCTAACAGCACCTAAAAACTGATCATAAACACCTATTTTTTGCTCTATAACAGATTGTCCTAATTCCTGATTAATTTGCAAATTTTCATTAAGTTGCTTGGAAAAATCATTGATTTTTTCTCTTTGGGTAAAAGTAGGTTTTTTTGATGGCATAGAAGATTGCACTTTTGTAGTTTTTTCTTCTTGATAATCTTCTATTTTTCCAAATAACTCATTAAAAACACTTGCCTGTTGTTCTATATTTTGCGTATTGACGCTTTTGTTTGTGGTATATTTTTGCAAAAGATTTTCTTCAAACAAACTTTGCAAATTTTCTTTTTGCAATTCTTGCATCATATTAATTTGATTTTGATTTATACTATCACCAAGCTCTACATTAATAAAACTATTAGGATCATCAGTATATTCGATAGCTTTTGGTTTATATTCAATTAATTTAAAAAAAACTAAGAAAACAACAAAAAAATAAACTAAAGTTGCATAAATAAAGGATTTAAAATTGTGTATAGAATTTTCTTCCATTTTCTACTCAGTTTGCAAAGCAACTTTTTGGAAACCTAAATGTTTCATTGTTCTTAAAACACTCATTACATCATCATATTTTAAATTTTTATCCGCTCTAATGAAAACTGTTTCTTGGGTATTATACTGAAGCTTTAAAGCATTCATATTATCTGCAAAACTTACAAAATTAAATTTATCTTTTCCTATAAAAATTTCTTTCTTTGCGTTAATTGTTATAATTAAACTTTTAATATTTGGAGCGCTTGAAGTTTTTTGTGAACCTTGAGGAAGCTGCACCT
This sequence comes from Campylobacter sp. S4:11, assembly GCF_024723695.1. NCBI lineage: Bacteria > Pseudomonadati > Campylobacterota > Epsilonproteobacteria > Campylobacterales > Campylobacteraceae > Campylobacter > Campylobacter sp. S4:11. The sequence goes on from NZ_JANQDC010000004.1 coordinate 85,837, forward strand.
TTTCCTCATATGTAATACTTGGTGCAGTCACCATTAAAATAGCAAGCAATACAAGCATAATATCCACTAAAGGTGTAATATTTAACTCAGGTTTTTCTTCCATAAACATAAATTAGACCTTTGCAGAACTTATCAATACTTTAATCTCGCTATCTAAGATATTAATCAACTCATAAGCTTTTCGCTTGATAATCAAATGAAAGCTATATGCAGGAATCGCAACTAAAATCCCACATCCAGTAGCCACCAAAGCTTCGCTAATTTTAGGAGCAATAATACTTAAGGAATTTTGCATTTCTAAGCCACCAAAAGTTTCAAGAATAGAAATCACGGTACCAAAAAGTCCTATAAAAGGAGAAGTTGAAGCTATGATGCTAAGCCAAGTTAATCCTATTGTAGCTTTTTTTTCTACAGAATTTTTATAAATATTCATTTTAGTTTCATCAATTTCCATGCACTTTTTCAAAATTGACGCACTTTGACTTAAATCTTTTTCCCCTCTCATTAAAGCTTCCAAAGCTTGACTTTCGTTTTGAGTCCATTTATTAATAAGTATTAATCTTGAAAATAAAATACTAAAACTAAGTATAAAATACACTGAAAGCCAAGCTAATACGATATAAGTGATTAAACTTGTATTTTCAAAAAAATGAAAAATTGCTTGAAAATCCACTATTTTTGCCTTACGTTATTATCCATCTTAGCAAAAGTAGAAGCCAAAGCAACACTATCACTACTCATAGATTTAATCAAATCTTTTGCTTCTTCCAATCTTTTTGCTATTTCACTATCACTATTTCCACCAACCCAAACAGCACCTTTTGCTAAAACACTTACTTTAGTTTCAGATACCTTTGCATGGCCTGAATCAATAGCAACTAACTCATGAGTTGAATCTGATTTTTCTATGTCTATAATTCCTGCCTTTAAAGAAGAGATTAAAGATGCATGTCCTTTTAAAACACCAAATTCACCTTCACTTCCAGGAAGAACAATAGATTTTACATTATCATTGTAAATCATACCAAGAGGTGTTACCACCTCTATATGTATTAAATTATCCATTATTAAGCCTTAAGTTTTTCTGCTTTTTCAATCACTTCATCAATTCCACCTACCATATAGAAAGCATTTTCTGGTAAATGGTCGTATTTTCCTTCTAAAATACCTTTAAAGCCTGCTATCGTATCTTCTAAACTAATGTATTTACCAGGACTTCCTGTAAATACTTCAGCAACGAAGAATGGTTGAGATAGGAATTTTTCAATTTTTCTTGCTCTTTCAACAATTAATTTATCTTCTTCACTTAACTCATCCATACCTAAAATAGCAATAATATCTTGTAAATCTTTGTATTTTTGAAGTACTGATTGCACGCCACGCGCTACTTTATAATGCTCTTCACCTATAATTTGTGGATCAAGCATTCTTGAAGTAGAATCAAGTGGATCAACAGCTGGATAAATACCTTTTTCAGCAATTGATCTATTTAAAACCGTAGTTGCATCTAAGTGTGCAAAAACAGTCGCGGGAGCAGGATCTGTTAAGTCATCTGCTGGTACATAAACTGCCTGAACTGAAGTAATAGAACCTTTTTTAGTTGAAGTAATTCTTTCTTGGAATTTACCCATTTCACTAGCCAAAGTTGGCTGATAACCAACAGCTGAAGGAATTCTTCCTAAAAGTGCTGACATTTCTGAACCTGATTGAGAGAATCTAAAGATATTATCAATAAACATTAAAACATCAAGTCCCATTTCGTCTCTAAAATACTCAGCCATAGTAAGACCTGTTAAAGCAATACGATTTCTTGCCCCTGGTGGTTCATTCATTTGACCATAGCACAATGCAACTTTATCTAAAACGTTACTTTCTTTCATTTCATTATAAAGGTCATTACCCTCACGAGTTCTTTCACCAACACCTGCGAAAACTGAATATCCGCTGTGTTTAAATGCAACATTGTGAATTAATTCCATAATAATAACGGTTTTACCAACACCTGCACCACCAAAAAGACCAACTTTACCACCTTTAGCATAAGGAGCTAATAAATCAACTACCTTAATACCTGTTTCAAAAATTTCACTTTTTGTGCTTTGCTCTTCAAATGGAGGAGGATCTCTATGAATTGACCAATGTTTATCAAAATTAATCTCTTCACCCTCATCAATTAAATCACCTGTTACATTAAAAATTCTTCCAAGAACTTTTTCGCCTACTGGAACACTAATTGGATTACCAGTTGCTTCTACTGCTAAACCTCTAACAAGACCATCAGTCATATCCATAGCAATAGTTCTTACTTTATTATCACCCAAATGTGCAGCTACTTCAAGAACTAGCTTACACTCTTTTCCTTCTAATTCATAATTAACAATAATAGCTTCATTAATTTGCGGAAGATATTCTTTAAATTCAACATCAACCACTGGTCCTAAAACTTGAGAAATAAAACCTTGCATCATCACTCCTAAATTTATTTCATTGACTCAACACCGCTGATAATCTCTATCAATTCGGTGGTAATAGATTCTTGTCTTGCTTTATTATAAGCTAAATTAAGTTGTTTAACTCTTGCTTTTGCATTATTTGTTGCATTATCCATAGCTTGCATTCTTGCACTATGTTCAGCTGCCAAAGAATCAACCAAAGAAAAATACATATTATATTCAAAATAAGTTTTTAACAAATCATTCAAGATTTCTTCATCTTCTGGCTCTAAATCCATTAACGATTGAGATTCCTGCTCTTCCTTGCTTGCAATAGCATCCACAGGCAATAAATTATTAATACGAATTTCCTGAGAAATCATATTTTTATAGCCATTATGAATGATTACAACCTTATCTGTTATTTTATTTGCAAAATCATCTACTGCACTCTGAATAATAGCACATGCTTTTTCATAATCAGGGCTAGAGCTTGTATCTAAATACTTTTCTAAAATCTCAATATTTTGAAAGTTAAAATACTCTATACCTGTTTTACCAATAGCTCTTAGTCTTACTTTGATTTTTTTTGCTTTACAATCTTCAAGCATTTCATTTACTGTTTTAATAGTTTTGATGTTAAAACCACCACATAAACCCTTATCAGCTGTGACAAAAATAATATCCATTTTTTCTATATTATCTTTTTTTCTAAAAAACGGAAGTTTGTCATCAAGTCCTTCATATTGATTAATCTTGAATGCAATTTCTGACAAAACTTCATCGATTTTTTGAGCAAAAACCTTTGATTTTTTAGCTGCCTCTTCTGCCTTTCTTAATTTGGCAGTAGAGACAAGTTTCATAGCATTGGTCGTCTTTTGTGTATTATGAACACTTTTTATTTTTCTTTTAATTTCTTTTAAATTAGACATTTAAAAACCTTATATATGGTTTGCTTTAAACTCACTCAATGCTTTAGCTAATTTTTCCTCTAAATCTTTATCTAAAGCCTTTTTGGTTCTAATTTGCTCAAAAATTTCTGGATATTTAGCTTCAATAAATGGATACAAAGCTGCTTCAAATTCTCCAATTTTTGAAACCGCTATATCATCTAAATACCCTTTAGTTCCCGCATAAATCATCACCACTTGATTTTCAGCTGAAAGTGGAGAATATGGAGGTTGCTTTAAAACTTCAACCATTCTTTGTCCACGTTCAAGTTGTTTTCTACTTGCTTCATCCAAATCACTTGCAAATTGCGCAAAAGCTTGCAACTCTCTATATTGAGCTAAATCAAGTCTTAATGTACCTGAAACTTGTTTTGTTGCTTTAATTTGTGCAGCACCACCAACGCGAGATACAGACAAACCAACATTAATCGCAGGACGAATACCTGAGTTAAATAAATCTGTTTCCAAGAAAATTTGGCCATCAGTAATTGAAATAACATTGGTTGGAATATAAGCTGAAACATCGCCTGCTTGAGTTTCAATAATAGGCAATGCCGTTAAGCTTCCTGCACCAAGTTCATCACTTAACTTACTTGCTCTTTCGAGTAATCTTGAATGTAAATAAAATACATCTCCTGGATAAGCTTCACGACCTGGAGGACGGCGTAAAATCAAAGACATCTCACGATATGCAACAGCATGTTTACTTAAATCATCATAAACAATCAATGCATGTCTTGAGTTATCTCTAAAATACTCACCCATAGTTACACCAGTATATGGAGCAAGATATTGCAATGCAGCAGGATCAGAAGCACCTGCATTTACTACTATACTATAATCCATTGCACCATACTCTTCAAGCTTTTTAACTACTTGAGCAACTGTGCTTTGTTTTTGACCAATGGCCACATAGATACAAATAACATCTTTGCCTTTTTGACTAATGATAGTATCAATTGCAACAGTTGTTTTACCTGTTTGTCTATCACCGATAATTAGCTCTCTTTGTCCTCTACCAATTGGAACTAAAGCATCAATTGCTTTAATACCTGTGTGTAATGGCTCATGAACACTTTTTCTAGCCATAATACCTTTTGCTTTTTCTTCCACAAAACGATATTCACTTGCTTCAATCACACCTTTAGCATCAATTGGCTCACCCAAAGCATTTACAACACGTCCTATCAACGCATCGCCTACTGGAACCTTTAGAAGTTTTTTTAGTCTCTTAACCGAGCTTCCTTCTTTAAGACCAAGACCTTTTCCTAAAACAACAATACCTACGCTTGATTCTTCAAGATTAAGTACCATTCCCTTTTCGCCATTTTCAAATTCAACCATCTCTCCAGCCATGGCATTTTTAAGACCATAAACTTTAGCAACACCATCAGCAACTGAAATAATTTTACCAGTTTCTTCTATTTCAAGATTAAAGTCAAATTTTTCAATTCTTTCTTTTATAATAGAACTAATTTCATCTGCTTTAAATTTCATCAAATCTCCTTAAATTGCTTTTAATATATATTCATTCATTTTAGCTTTTAAGCTTTGCATTGAAAATGAAATTTCATATCCAAGACCATCTAAGCTAATTTTCACACTTTCATTATCACTTATTTTACTATCTAATCTAATTTTTGCATTAAACTTAGTACTAAGTTTTTCTTCTAAATTTCTAATTTCTTCTTCACTTAATTGTTCTTTTGAATAAACTTGTCCCAAGAATGTATTTTCTTTTAATGCTTTTTGCTCGCTCAATTCTTTAGTAATTTCTGGGATTAGCATCTCTCTTTTATTATCTACAATTAAATTTATAAAGTTCTTAAAAGCATCACTTGGATTATCCAATAAGGAAAGTACAAATTCTAGTTTTTTTCCTTGTTTTATCTCATAAGAATTTAAAACATCTATAAATTTATTAGATGTAAAAGCCGAACTTAACTCTAATAAATTAGAATAAAAATCTTCAAAATCATTTCTTTCTAATATCGCCTTTGCATAGGTTTTTGCAATCACACTTTCCATCAAGACACCTTTTTCATCATGATATTTAGAATTTCTTTTTGCTGAAGTTGTAAATTTTGATCTTCAAAAATCTCTTCTAAAACCGCTTGTACAACTTCTTTTTCCATTCTTCTTATTTCATATTCTTTATGTTCTTCGTAAGTTTTTTCTAAAGCCTTGATTTCCATTTTCGTTTCAGCTTCTATTTTATCTGTGATAATCTCCGCTTCTTTTTTTGCAAGAGCTATCGCATTGATTGCTTCTTGTTTAGCTAAGTCTAGTTTTTTCATCATTTCTAATTTATGATTTTTACTCGCAATAAGCTTTTCTTGAATTTCATTCATTTTAGAAGCAATTTTTACAATTCTTCCATTATAAAAATTTTTTAAAGGAGTTGCAATAAAATAATACAAAATAGCAGCAAATAAAACAAAATTAACTGCTCTTGGAATAATATCGTATTCACCACTTCCATTGCCTGCTGCAAAAGCAAAAAATGGAAGTACTGATAATAATATAATTTTTTTCAACATTAACTTTCCTTAAATTTTACTCAAGCTATTTTTAAAGCTTTGTTTAAATTCTGGCATTTTTAAACGCATTTCTTCTTTTAATTCTTTTTCTTTTTCTCTTAGACTTTTAAGAAAAACAAGCATTTGATCTTCCAATTCTCTTTTTTTTGTTGATAATTCTTTTTCTTGTTTTAATTTAGCTTCTTCTATTGCTTTTACTTTAATTTGGTTAATTTCATCTCTTGTTTGAATATGAATTTTTTCCAACTCACTTTCTACATTTGAAACATCATCAGAATTTTTTTTCATTTTTTCTTCGTCATTTTTTATGGTTAAATCCCTAGAATCCATAAATTTAATCAAAGGTTTATAGAGTATAGAATTTAAAATTGCTATCATAAGCAAAAAAATGACACCAGTGGCTATCATGATGGAAAAATGTACATCATTAAACATTAATACTCCTAAATAAATCTAAATTAACGCGAAATTATAGCAAAACATACCTAAAAGCATATTTAATTGAATACCTTTAGAAATTCTCTAACTTCACTTTCGTTTGCAAAATTAATAGTAATTTTTAAATCTTTTATATTTACTTTCAAACCTAAAGATTCAATTTTTTCTTTTAAATTTATTATAGATTGATATTGTTTATTTGAATTTATATTTTTTTCCAATTGGTTTGTTTTTTTAAAATTTTTAATTAACTTTTCTGTATCTCTTACATTAAGTTTTTGACCTATGATGGTATCAACTATCATTTTTTCTTCTTCTTTTTCAAGTCCTACTAAAACTTTTGCATGTCCTTGTGAAATTTTACCTTCTATAATAAAATGTTGTGTTTGCTCATTTAAATTTAAAAGTCTTAAAGTATTAGCAATCTGTGGTCTTGATTTATGAATAAGATCTGCTAGTTTTTCTTGAGTGATATCATGAATTTCTAGTAATTCTTTATAAGAATGTGCTAATTCTATGGGATTTAAATTTTCTCTTTGGATATTTTCTATCAAAGCAAGTTCACGTAATTTTATATCATCTACATTTAAAACTACAGCTTTAATCTGTTCTTTTTCTAAAAGCTTACATGCTCTAAATCTTCTCTCACCCGCTATTAAAATATAATCAAATTCATCTTTTTTAAAAACCACAACAGGCTGAATCAAACCATACTCTTTAATAGAACCTGCAAGTTCTTCTAAAGCTTGTTCATCAAAATTTTTTCTTGGTTGATAAGGGTTTGGACTAATTAGATCTATATCAATTTCTTCTATTCTGCCTTCATTGGAACCTAGTTCTTTTTCATAAACCTCATCAATATCAGCCAAAATACTACTTAAACCTCTTCCTAATGCACTTTTTTTTGCCATTTTTTATCCTAATATAGAATATGCTAAATTTTGATACGCCACTGAGCCTGGGGATTTTATATCATAAAGTATAATAGGTTTTCCATAACTTGGGCTTTCAGCAAGTTTTACATTTCTTGGTATGATAATGAAATCATCTTCATTATCACCTGTTCTAAATAGTTTTTGTTTAAAATTTTTCTTTAAATCCTCTACAGTATCTTTTGAAAGATTATTTTGTGAGCTATACATAGTTGGTAAAAAGCCTTTTATTTTTAATTTTGGATTGATAGTTTTTTTCACAAATTTAATAGTGTTTAAAACCATCGCAACACCTTCAAGCGCATAAAACTCACATTGTATAGGAATAATAACACTATCACTTGCTGCAAAAGCATTTACCGTAATACTTCCAAGTGCAGGAGGTGAGTCAATGATGATAAAATCATAATCTTTAGCAATTTCTTTGATTTTTTCCCTTAAAATCGTTCTATATTCTCCACTTTCTTTTACTACTTCTTGCTCAATTCCAACCAAAGAAATATTCGATGGGGCTAAGTATAATTGTGGAAGTTCAGTTTTTAAAATGATTTCAGAAAGTTTTTTCCTGCCTATAAAAACATGGTAAATATTATACTCATAATTACTTCTATTAAAACCAAGTCCTGTTGTAGCATTAGCTTGTGGGTCAATATCTATCAAAAGAACCTTTTTTTCAGCTACTGCTAAAGAAGCCGCTAGATTGATAGCGGTAGTAGTTTTACCAACTCCACCTTTTTGATTTGCAATAGTTATTATCTCACTCATCTTAAACTATATATCCTTTTATTATCTAACAATATAGAACCATCTTTATACAATAAAGCATCTTTTAAAGATAAAATCTTACCTTCATTATGTATAAAAAAATTTCTTGATTTTTCAAATTCTAGCATATACTTGCTAAAAATATTCTTCCATAAAATTTTCTCACCTACATAAGAAAAATACTCACTTAAAAGTTGTGATACATCTACCTCTATGTCTAAAATTTCAGCACTAAATGGAGCATATTTAAGATTAATTCCCATTCCTACAACCAAAAAATCATTGATTTTAGAACTCATCAGACCGCCTACTTTTTTATCTTCTATATAAAAATCATTGGGCCATTTAATCCACACTTTTGAATTTTTTCTTTGTAATACTTCTTTCATTAAAAACGCAAAATATATACTAGCAGAAGCCAAAGGAAGATCTTGTGCTAATTCTTGAGTTTTTATGCAAAAAGATACATGTAAGTTTCCTTGCTTACTTTGCCAAGTATTATCCCTACTACCTATACCAGCACTTTGGATAAAAGCACAAATAGCGGTATTTTCTATAATTTCTCCACTGCGAATTTTATCACTTAAATAAATTTGAGTTGATTCAAGCTCATTAAAATAAACTATCTCCAAGTTTTAACCTTTTTCCATTTAAATAAGTCTTAGCATCCAAGGCTTTTTTTCCACTTTCTTGTAAAGTTTTAATCCTTAAAATGCCTTTTTTACATGAAAGCAAAAAGCTTTCCTTTTCTATTTGTAAAATCACACCTGATTTTTGAGTTTTTTCATTATCGATTAATTCTATGTCTAAAAATTTCATACCATTTTCTAAAAAAATTCCAGGCCAAGGTGTAAAAGCTAGAAATTTTTGATAAATTTCACTTGCATTATCTAAAGCAATCAACCCATCTTCTTTTTTGATTTTTTTACAATGTGTAACTAAATTTTCATCTTGCTTTTTTGGGACAATTTTTTCAAAATTCAAAAGCGTAGAAATAGTAAGCTTAGCTGCTAAATTGGAAAGCATGGTAAAAACCTCAGCTGAATTTTTACCTGCGATATCACATTCTATGCTTTCTAAAATTGCACCACTATCAAGCCCTTCTTCCATAAGCATAGTGCAAACCCCGCTTATTTTATCCCCATTTAAAATAGCACTTTGTATAGGTGAAGCACCACGATATTTAGGAAGCAAGGAGGCATGCAAATTGATACAAGGAGCAATATCTAAAATTTCTTTTGGTAAAATTTTCCCATAAGCAGCGACAACTATAAAATCAGGTTTTAGATTCTTTATTTCATTGATTATATTTTCATCTTTTAAGCTTTTTGGAGTAAAAATTTCTATATTTAAATTATTTTCTAAAACAAATTTTTTAGTATCACTTGGGGTTAAAATTTGTTTTCTACCCACAGGTTTATCAGGCTGGGTAAATAAAGCTTGGATATTAAATCCTTTATCGACAAGCTCTTTTAAAATACAAGTTGCATAAGAGGGAGTTCCCATAAAAATGATATTTTTCATGATGCTGCTATCCTTTTTTTATAAGTTTTTATAGCTTTTTGATATGAAAGCTCAAGATAATCTTTAAAAATTTCAAAATTTTTTCTTGATGGATTATTAATACAAATATATCCCATATAAGCATAAATTGGATGAGGCATGATAAAATCAAGCATAGAAAAATCATAATTTAAACTAACAACCTCACCCTTTAAAGCCTTTTTAGGTTTTTGACCAAAAAGATTTTGGTAATCTTGATCACAAAGAGAGCAACTTAAACGAAACACACCTTCTCTATTTAAATTCGAAGCTTTATCATTTATGCCATCATTTTCTTTAATAGTGCAAAAATAAACTCCGTTTTTTAAAACCCTATCGGGATTATAAAAAAAGCTATGTTCTTTATAAGTAAATTTATACACCAAGCCTTTAAAACTAGACTTGATATATTCTTGAATAAAATCTATAGTTAAATTTTTACCCATCAAAAATTATTTTGACTTCTAATTTTTTTAACTTCTTCTAAAAGCATAAATTTAAGCTCTTTTAAACCTGTTTTTTCAAGGCTTGATACTTTAACAAAAAAACTTTGTGGATTATTTTGACTTTGCAAATAAGCTTTTAGCTCATTATAATCATCTTCCATTTTTTGTGCAAATTCTTCGCCTAAATTTACACTATCACTTTTTGAAAGCATTAAGCCAAAATTTCTTGCATAAAGCTTGCTTGAAAATTTTTCCAATTCTTTTCTTAAAATACAAAATTGCTCTTTTAAACTCATTTCTCTTAATGGATCAAGCACAAAAAGTAAAAAAGAAGTTCTTTCTATGTGTCTTAAAAACTCAAGCCCCAAACCTCTACCATCACTTGCACCTTCTATAATACCTGGGATATCTGCCATCACAAAAGAATTATAATCATCTACTTCAACCATACCAAGTTTTGGAGTTAAAGTGGTAAATTCATAATTAGCTATTTCAGGTCTTGCATTAGACACTACACTTATAAGAGTGGATTTTCCTACATTTGGAAAGCCTACAAGTCCAACATCTGCTATGAGTTTTAATTCTAAGCGCACGCTTAAGGTTTTTCCTGCTACACCTGGTTGAGCATAATCTGGGCGTTGATTAGTAGAGTTTTTAAAATGAGTATTGCCAAGACCACCTTTACCGCCTTTTAAAAAGAGTTCTTTTTGGCCTTCTACTAGCATATCAAGTAAAACTTCCCCACTTTGTGCGTCAATTACTTGAGTGCCTTGAGGGACAACTAATTCTAAACTCTCCCCTCTTTTGCCATTTTTATTACGACCTAGACCCGGCTGGCCATTTTGTGCTTTAAGTTCTTTTTTACCTTTAAAGTGTGCTAGCGTATGAGTATTGTTATCACATATAAAATATACATCACCGCCATTTCCACCATCACCACCATCAGGTCCACCAAGTGGAACATGTTTTTCACGGCGAAAACTCACAGCACCTTTACCACCATTACCTGAACTTAAAACTAATTTTACATTATCTATAAACATACAATCACCAAAGTATAAATTTTTAAAATGATATTATATTTTTTTTAATATATTAAGATTAAAAAGAAGAAAAAGGCTACAAAGTAGCCTTAAAATTATGCAGGGTAAACAGAAACTTTTTTTCTATTTTTATCTTTTCTTTCAAATTTTACAAAACCATCAATTAAAGCAAAAATTGTATGATCTTTTCCTATGCCTACATTATTACCCGCATGAGTTGCTGTTCCTCTTTGGCGAATGATGATGTTACCAGCACGAACAAATTCTCCACCAAATTTTTTAACACCTAGACGACGACCTATAGAATCACGATTATTCTGAGTTGAACCTTGACCTTTCTTGTGTGCCATTCTTTACTCCTTAAGCTTTAATATCTACTACTCTAACGCGAGTAAATTGTCTTCTAAAACCGCGTTTTAACTTTGAGTCTTTTCTACGTCTTTTTTTGTAAATCACAACTTTTTTGTCTTTTCCATGAGCAATCACTTCTAAAACAACTTTTGCACCCGCAACAAACGGCGCACCTACCTTTAATTCTTTATCGCATACAGCAAGAACTTCACTTACTTCTACGCTTGATTTTGCTTCAGCTTCAAAACGATCTAGTTTAAGCTCATCACCTTGGCTTACTCTGTATTGTTTTCCACTGTGTTTTATAATAGCATACATACAGCTATCCTTTCTTAAAATATTTTGGTAGCACCATAAAGCATTATGCATAAACATAAATTTAGAAAGCTTTAATGGCTAAAAGCAGTAATTATATCTTGATTTTATATAAAGTAAGCTTAAGACGCAAAAAAGCGTCTTAAGATTTAAATTAAAGCTCTGGCTTTGGAGTTTTTTCAGTTGCTTTTGGAAGTTGAGGGTAAGTAATATTAGGCTTTTTACCTGTTAGAGCATGTAAGAAAGTTTCTATAGAAGCTGCTTCTTTATCAGAAATTTCTATACCAAGTTGTACACTACCCATTTCTTTGATTGCTTCTTGTAAAGACCAAATAGCACCATTGTGGAAATATGGAGCCGTTTCAGCAATATTTCTTAAGGTTGGAGTTTTAACCAAACCATTTGCATCACCTTTAAAATCCCCTACATTTGCAAATTTGTATTTAGCTGCTACTTGGAAAGCTTGCATGCTACCACCTAAATTTACTCCTGTATGACAAGCTGTACAACCTTTATCAATGAAAGTTTTTAGACCTTCTTTTTCTTTTTTACTCAATGCTTTTGTATCACCTTCTAAGAATTTATCAAATTTAGATGGAGTTAAAAGCGTTCTTTCAAATGTGGCAATAGCATCTGCAATATTATCAAAAGTTACTCCACTACTACCATACACTTTTTTAAATTCTTTTACATATTCTGGCATGGAAGCTATTTTTTCTACTGCTAATTTAGCAGGTGTTGCCATTTCAGGCTCTGCTTCGATTGGCCCTTTTGCTTGATCTGCTAAAGTACCTGCTCTACCATCCCAAAATTGAGTCGAATTTAAAACTGAGTTATAAACTGTTGGAGAATTTAAATGATGAGGATTAGCTGTCCATTTATGTCCTACAGCAGCTGCTATACCATCGGTACCGCCCATACCTAAATTATGACAGGTATTACAAGAAATCAAGCCACTTTTAGAAAGTCTTGGTTCAAAATATAATTTCTTGCCAAGATTAGCTTTTTCTTTAGAGAATTTACTAGCCTTAACACCCATTTCTTTTAACAATTTTTCAACACCTGCTTGATCCTTTGGTAAAGGCGCTAAACCTGCAGCTTTTGCTTCATCAAGCAAAGCTTTATCATTAGCAAAAGCAGTTGATGCAACTAATAATGATGATGCAACTAATAATGAAATTTTTTTCATTATCCACTCCTAAATAAGATAAAATAAAGCCTATTTAAAATAAACTTATTGAAAATATATCTATAATTTTCTTTAAACAAAATAAAAAATTTCTATTTGACAATAAAAATTATTATAGGATAAAATATATCTTAAATATTTATTTCAGGGTTTTTTGCTATCATTTTATAAAGTTTTATAAAATCAGGATAAAAAATAAATGGAAAATTTAATAATCTATCTTTTGGCTTATCTCATAGGTGCTATACCATTTGGGCTTTTACTAGCTCAAATTTTTGCCAAAACAAATATTAAAAATGCAGGTAGTAAAAGCATAGGTGCTACTAATGTTTTAAGAGTGGTAAAAGAAAGCGACCCTAAACTTGCCAAAACACTTGCTGTTGCGACTATTATTTTAGATGCACTAAAAGGAATTATACCTATATTAGTGGCAAAATTTTTAGCTTATGATGAAAATATCTTATGGACTATGGCTGTTTTAGCAGTATTTGGACACTGCTTTTCTCCTTATTTAAAATTTGAAGGTGGTAAGGGAGTAGCTACTGGAGCTGGAGTTTTAGCAGTATTTTTACCTTTTGAAATCATGTCTGCAATTTTAGCTTGGTTTGTTATAGGAAAAGTGTTTAAAATTTCAAGCTTAGCTTCACTTGGAGCCTTGGTTGTTTTAATTATAACTTCTTTTGTATTTCATTATGATATGCCTGTAATCAATACGCATGCACCGATATTTATCATTGCTTTTATAGTAGTTTATAAGCATATACCAAATATTTTAAGACTAATTGGAAAACAAGAATGCAAAGTCATATAAAAGTTAACTTGGAATTTAAATGCATTATAGGACTTTTAGATTTTGAAAGAATTCAAGAGCAAAAAGTCTCAATAGAATTAGAAGCTAAAAGTAAGAAATTTTTAGATTATGCAAAATTATGTACTAGAATAGAAAAAATTTATAAAAAGAAAAAATTTAAAACTATAGAAAAATCTCTAAAATACATATGCAAAGATATTAAAAAACATAATAAAAAGCTTAAATTTATAAATATCACTTGCTATAAACCTGATATTATCAAAAATGCATGCGTTGGAGCCAGTCTAAGTAAAAAATATTAAAATTTTTTTAAAGAATTTTGAATATTTGCTTAATTTGTGTTATACTTTTGCACTAAAACTATCTTCAAAGGAATAAAATGCGTATTTTAGTTGTAGAAGATGAAGCATCACTTAATAAAACTTTATCAAACACTTTAAACGAGTTTGGCTACCAAAGTGATACTTCAGAAAATTTTAAAGACGCTGAGTATTTTATAGGTATTAGACATTATGATTTAGTATTATCAAATTGGATTATTGGTAATAATGATGCAAGTGATTTGATCAATGCTATCAAACAAAAATCCCCGCGAACTGCTATAGTAGCAATATGCGCAAAAGCAGACAAAGAAAATGAAATCAAAGCTTTAAAAGCTGGAGCAGATGATTATATAAAAAAACCTTTAGACTTTGAAATTTTAATGGCAAGAATTGAAGCTAGACTTAGATTTGGTGGAACTAATGTGATTAAAATTGATGATTTGGTGATTGATCCTGATGAAGAAAAAATCACTTACCAAGGAAAAGATATAGAATTAAAAGGAAAGCCTTTTGAAGTTTTAACTCATTTAGCTAGACATTCTGATCAAATCGTATCAAAAGAACAACTTTTAGATGCTATTTGGGAAGAACCTGAACTTGTAACTCCAAATGTTATAGAAGTTGCAATCAATCAAATAAGACAGAAAATGGATAAACCGCTTAATATCTCCACTATAGAGACTGTACGTCGTAGGGGATATCGCTTTTGTTTTCCTAAAAAAACTAACTAAAAAATTTTTAGAATGATTAATTCATTCTAAAAATTAGATTTTATTTTTCTTTATTACTTTAAATTACATATAAGTTTTTATATAGTATAAAGTTAGCTTTATTACTCAATAAAAGGAAAAATATGTCACTATTAATCACTAGAGAATGTATATCCTGTGATGCATGCAGAGAAGAATGTCCGGATGAAGCAATTTATGATAATGATCCAATTTATGTTATAGATCCTGATCTTTGCACTGAATGTGTGAATGAATTTTCAGAGCCAGCTTGTATAGTAGCTTGTCCAGTAGATTGTATCATACCTGATCCTGACAATGTAGAAAGCATTGACGAACTTCGCTTAAAACATAAAAATAAAGATATTTGATGGCTAAAAAAACAGCAGTAATTGATCTTGGTTCTAACTCTGTTCGTATGGTGATTTTTGAAAGAACATCAAGATATGGTTTTTTTATTTGCAGTGAACACAAAAAGAAAGTAAGACTTGGAGAAAATGCTTATAACAATAACAAAATTCTTCAAGAAGAAGCCATGCTTAAAGCTGAAAAAGCTTTATCCTACTTTAAAGAAAAAGCTTTAAAAGAAAAATGTAGAAAAATTATTGCTGTTGGAACTTCTGCGCTAAGAGATGCACCTAATGCAAAAGAATTTATTACTAGAATATCAAAAAATGTAGGTTTAAATATAAAATGCATTAATGGAAAAACAGAATCATTTTTAGGTGGTCTCGCTGCGTTAAATTTACTATCAAATATTCAAAATGCAACCACTATAGATATAGGTGGCGGATCAACTGAACTTTGCTTGATTAAAGAAGGTAAAATTGTGGATTGCATTTCACTTGATCTTGGCACAGTAAGATTAAAAGAAATTTTTTATGATACTAAAAAATTTAACGCATTAAATCAGTTTATACAAGAAACACTAACACAAATCCCAAAGCATTTTCAAAATGAAAATATCATTGCTATAGGTGGAAGTTTAAGAGCATTGTCAAATTCTATAATGAAAAAAAATTCCTATCCTTTCAAAATGATCCATAACTTTATATATGATTTTGAAGAAGAAAAAAATCATATAGAAAAAATTCAAAATGCTAAAAATTTAGTTGATTTTAATATCAAAAAAGATCGTTTTGACACCATAAAAGAAGGTTGTGTGATCTTTCTAGCCTTAGCAAAAAAACTAAAAGCTAAAAACATTATCACCTCAGCAGTGGGTGTAAGAGAGGGTGTGTTTTTGTCCAATCTTTTTCAAAAATATGCCAAGATAAAAAACGACACTATTGATTTTTCAAAATTTAATGCTAAATTTCCACCTAATTTTAATCCAAGTTTAAAATCTTTACAAGATCGTTTTAATATAGATTATAATGATAAAAGTGCGTATTTTGCAAATAAATTATTTGATACACTTTTACCTATTCATAAAGTTGATATTAGTTTCAAAAAAGATCTTTTAAATGCAGCAAAACTAGCACATATTGGAGAAAGAGTTAATTTTTATTTTGCTAATGAGCATAGTGCTTATATGGCTTTAAATGGCTTGCATTTTGGCTTTTCACACAAGGAAATTTTACTCATATCTACACTTTTAAAGGCTAATGGAAAAAGCATTAATCCTTTAGTTATTGAACATATTAAAGAATTATTACCAAACAATCATATATTATCTTGGCTTAATTTTATTCTAGCATTAGCAAAGAAACTTGCAAAAGATACCGATATAAATCTTGATTTTATGCTAAAAAATCACACTTTGTATATTTACTCAGATAAAAAGCAAATTTATTTTTCAAAAGAAGAGATTAAAAAGATTTCAAAGCCAAAACTTATCATTTTAGCTTTTAATCAAAAAAATTAATTGTTTTGTTTTAAAAGTAAATTTTGTAATCTTTGTTTGTTTTCTTCAAAATAAGAATCAAAGTCTTTCTCTTTTGGCTTTTGCGGTGTTTTATTTTGCTCTTCGTCTTTTATCAAAGCTTCACTTGTTTCTAATACTACATTAGAATTTCCTATGATCATAGTATAACGCTTCAAAGCATACTCAAAAACTACAAGTTGATTGTGTCTATCAAGTGGTCTTTGAAAGATTAAATTAAAATTTCTATCCAAAGGATGTTTTTGTCTTAAATATATTTTTAAAAACCAAAGTCCAACAAGCAAAAGCACCAAAACACTTACAACTAAAATATAATTTGTAAAATCATACTCTTGCATTTTTATTTCCTCGTTTTTTTCATCTAAGCTTTTTTTGGTAGTTAAATTTACACCCTCTTTTTGCGCGCGTAATCTTAATCCATATTCGCCAATTGCATCTGCATTAATTTGTATTTTATCACCGATACTTAAAGCTATGAAAGTTTTTGTATCTTCTGAAAAAATTTTTATTTTTTTAACAATATTAGAATTTAACGTCTTGTTCTCTTCTTTAGCACTTTGAGCATTTAATGTAAAAATAATAATATCGCCTTTTCTCTTTTGACTAATACCTTCTTTATAAGGAACATCAAATGAAAAAGTGATATCTACCCTATCTTCTCTTGGATAGATATTATAATCAAGAATTTTTGCCCCAAAAAGAGGCAAAGCAAGTAGCAAAATCCAAATAAATTTCATTGCAATTCTTTTTTAAAATACTGCAACACTGATTTTGAATCTAAAATCTCATTAATCCTTATAGCAAGGTTTTTCTCATACACCATTACCTCGCCCTTACCAAAAATTCTTTTGTTTAAGTAAAGTTCCACACTTTCACCTGCTGGCTTTTCAAGATCTATCACAGAACCTACTTCTAATTTTAAAAGATCTTTTACACTCATATTAGTCGTACCAAGTTCACTAACAAAGTCAACGCTAATATCTAAAATATCTTCATAAGATTGCAATAACCCTAAATGATCTTCTATCATAATTTTTTATAACCTATTCTAAAACGAGCGTTTTTCATCTCATAGGTAAATTTTTCTTTGAGCTTGATTTTTGAAAACCCATCAATACGTCCTAAATATTCAGGAACACCCAAACGATACTCATCTTTACCATTAGTATCATTAAGTAGTTTTTTAGCATAACCTATGATTTGATTAGCCACTTCTTTTACCAAATCTGCCAAACCGTCTTCTTTTAATTCTTCATGTAATAAAAATAATGCAATTTCATTTAAAGCTTTTTTTTGGAAGAACAAATAAAAACTATATTCTTCATCTTTAAAATATAAAGGTATAGAAGCCCCATAAAGCTCACCTCTAATTACACTTGTTGGTGCAATTTTAAGTTTTAAAATATGCTCACAAAAATGATAAATTGAATATTCAAGTGTTTTAGTCATAGCTTTTTCCTTAGAAACTTATAATAAATTTATTTTACTAACATAAACCTTTAATCATAATTAATAATTAAAATATAAAATATAGTAAATTTTTATTTAAATTAAAAAAGGCCTTTGATGTTTATAAAAAATTTTAATATAAATGAAAAAGTTTTTATCATTGCCGAGCTTTCAGCTAATCATGCAAATAGCCTTGAAGTAGCTTTAAAAACTATACAAGCAGCCAAACAAGCAGGAGCTGATGCTATAAAAATTCAAACCTACACCCCAGATAGCTTAACACTAAATTCTAATAAAAAAGATTTCATTATTGAAGGTGGTTTATGGCATGGACGCAAACTATATGAACTATATGAAGAAGCTAAAACACCTTATGAATGGCATGAGAAGCTTTTTGAATGCGCCAAAAACGAAGGTTTAATTTGCTTTTCTAGTCCTTTTTCTAAAGAAGATGTAAATTTTTTAAGACAATTTAATCCACCAGCTTATAAAATTGCTTCTTTTGAAGTAAATGATTATGATTTTGTGCGTTATGTAGCAAAAGAAAACAAACCTACTTTAGTTTCTACAGGCATAGCCTATGAAGAAGAACTTGAAATGATTGCTAAAATTTTTCAAGAAGAAAACAATCCGAATTTGATTTTGCTAAAATGTACTTCAGCTTATCCCTCACAAATTTGTGATTTAAATCTAAATGTCATAAAAACTTTACAAGAAAAATTTAATACTATTGTAGGTTTAAGTGATCATAGCGAGGGATTTTTAGCACCCACTTTAGCCGTAGCTCTTGGCGCAAGAGTTATAGAAAAACATTTTATATTAGATAAAACTTTAAATAGTGCTGATGCTAAATTTAGCCTTGACTATGAAGAGTTTAAACAAATGTGCTCTATGGTGCGCTTAAGCGAGCAAGCACTAGGTAAAGCTAGCTTAACAATAAATGAAAAAACCTTAAAAAACCGCCATTTTGCAAGAAGCTTATATGCTGGCAAAGACATCAAAAAAGGTGAAATTTTTACACTAGAAAATGTAAAAAGTGTAAGACCAAGCCTTGGCTTGCATCCTAAATTTTTACCTATCATACTTGGTAAAAAAGCAAGTTGTGATATAAAGTTTGGCACAGCACTAAAGGAGCAGCATTTTTTGGAATGATTTATGCTTTTGCTTAAAAAAATATAAATAAGGAACTATAATGCTACTTGAACTTAATTTTTCTAAAAATTTACAAGTCTTAAAAGAAATCAATGCAAGCTTAGCTGATAAAATCTTACAAGTAAAATCTAACGAAAGATTTGAACTTTTTGAAAAAAACTACGATATTTATGATCACAAAACAAAACAATTTTGTATGCAAAATGCTTTAGATAATTTATCTTTTTATGAGCAAAATTACAAAAGACATCCTTTTTTAATCTTTTTTGGAATTGGCAATGGTATGTTAATTTTTGAATTATTGAAAAATCCACTTAAAGATTATATTTGCATTATAGAACCTGAAATAGAACTTATATATATTGCTTTGCATTTAAATGATTTTAGTCAAGATTTACAAGATAAAAGACTTCATATCTATTTATATGAAGATATTAACTTTTTAACTTTTTATCGTTTTTTTGAGCAAGAAAAAATTCACTTTTTTGTAAAAACTTATGATTTGCTTTTAATGTCAAATTTCTATGAAATTTACGAAAACGCCATAGCTATGACTAATTCTTTGTGTATAGAAAGTATAAAATCTTTAGTTATTAGACAAGGAAACTCATCAGAAGACTCCTTCGAAGGCATT